>DASPZH010000243.1:0-15117 GCA_035636335.1 Streptosporangiaceae bacterium | reverse complement strand
GACAGGTCGGCGTTCAGCGACACCGCGTGCAGCGCCACGTTGGACAGCCCGAACATCGTCCAGGGGTGGTGGTAGTGGTCCGGCAGGCTCTCGGCGATATCGCGGGCGCTGTCCCAGTGCCGCCAGGCGTCCCCTTCCCGGCCGGCCCGCGCGCAGGTGGCGGCGGCGTGCAGGCGCATGGCCCCGGCCAGCGCGCGGATCTCGGGGCTGCCGTCTTCGAGGCAGGGTTCCAGCAGCGCTGCGGCGTCTGTGGCCAGCGTGAGAGCACCGTCGGTGTCGCCGGCGGACCGCTGCACCATGCCGAGCGTCCAGGCTGCCCCTGCAAGCGCCTCCGGGGTGTCGGCTTCCTGTGCGGCCAGCATCGCGCGATCGGCCACAGTCCAGGTCAGCTCGGCTTCGCTGGCCCAGACGGTCTCGTGCTGTACCAGCGCGTAGACGTCGGCCAGCAGCGCGTTCGCGGCTCGGCGCTCCTCCCCCGTGCGGGTGCGCGCCGCGATCCGGGCGTCGGTGACCAGCCTGGGCAGGACGCGGCCGACATCGGTGCGGTGCTCGGCGGAGGTGTGCCAGATCCGCCAGGCGTCGGCCGCCCTGTCCGCCAGCGCGCTCATATCCGTCGGCCCGGCCGGGGCCGACAGCATCGGGTCGCGCACCGCCTCGCGGATTGCGGGGATCGCGTCGTGCGGGATGCGGGCGAACGAGGCCACCGGCACCGACGTAGCTCCTCCCAGGTCCATATCAGTACCGGCGAGCACCGCCACGTCGCCGACCGCCAGCGCCTCGACGAGCCTGACCAGCACTGGCAGGCGCGGGGGCAGCCGGCGGCCCTGCTCTATCCCTTTCAGCCAGGATGCGGACATGCCCACCAGCCCGGCGAGCACCGGACGGGTAAGGCCCTTGCGCTCGCGGAGGATCTGGATGCGCTCGCCCGTGCGCTTCCCGGCGAGGTCGTCAAGCATCGGGCCATCCTCGCTGTGTTCCGTTACCTGCTGGCTAGCGTATGCGCACTGCGATGCGCAGGCCAGGGAACAAGCGAGCGCCCCGCCAGCCGTAGCTGGCTGGGCGCTCGTCGTTCATATGTGCCACGGGAATTCCGTCTTGGGGTTCAGGGCGGCATCACCTGACCTCCTGCGGCGTGACCGTTGTGCGGGCGAGCACATCGAGATACGACCGCACCTCGCGTGCCCGGGGCTGCCCGAGGTGCATCTCACGCTGTACCTGGCGGAGGCTGGGCAGCTCGCGGCGGGCCAGCCCTGCCGCGTACCTCTCGGCTGCCTCCGTCCCGCCCTCAGGCACGCTGTGCCCGTTCGAGATCGCCAGCGGGTCAGGTAGCCTCCGTCCTGGCCTTGCGGGGGATGAAGCTGGCGATTGCCACTGCCGGGGCTTCAGCCAGAGCCTCGGCCGTGACTGACTACTGGCGCACTCAGGTATTGCAACCGTCCGAATGCCGATTTCCTGGGCAAACGTCGCGTATCTCGCCCGACTGATGCAATTCCCGAGGGTTGGCGTAGACGTCCATGGTGAACGCCGACGTCGAGTGCCCGAGGATCGTGGGGACGACCTTCACGGGCTGGCCAGCCGCGATGCCCGCTGCCGGCACGGATATGGTGCGTGCAGGGCCGGCTTAGCGAAGGTAACCTCGCAGGTCGTCAGCCGACATGCCGACGTCCCGTAAGATTGACCGCTGCGTCCCCTTCGGCACGTCCTTGCCCCTGTGAACGGGCACGGTAGTGGCCCGTCCGTCAGGATGCTTCAGCCGGTGGTGGCTGCCGCGCGTGCTGGTCAGGACGAAGCCCGCAGCCTTGAAGTGCCTTGACCAGTTGCGCGCCGGTTATTGCGGGCAGTGGCCCGCTAGGCAACCTCTAGGTCCAGCGAGCGGGCGAGCTGCTCGGGTACCCCGTCCTCGTCAATGACCATCTGGACCGCCTCGCGCAGGTCACCCACGGCCTCATCAGGAGTCTGACCGTTGCCGTTCGCCCCGCCGCTTGACCCGAGCCAGGCGTGCGCGCACCAGATGCCGTCCTCGTCCTGCTCCAGCGTGTAGGGCACATGCAGGATCCTCGGCTGACTGCTCATTATCGTGATCTTCTCCCTGGCGGCTAGCAGCCTGGTAGCCCGTCCTCTGGAGCACGCTTCGGGCTGTGGGCCGCGCCCTGACCTGGCGGCGTCACGGTCGGCGGCCGGTTCTACGATGCTGCCGTGAGAACGGCTGCCACCTGAGCCTGAGCCTGAGCAGAAGCGGGAGCCCGGTCAGCCAATGTACTACGGCTACCAGCACCCCGATGCCGCAGCCAGCGCCGGTCACGGCGTCGGCGGTCATCCTGGCCTAGGCGCCGGGTCAAGCAACTAGCTGCCGGTGGCCGGGGGCTGGCTCGGGCGGTGCCGGCATCGGCACCCGCTTCAAGATAGGTATCCAGGACCCGCTCGCCCAGCTCGGTGGGCGGCGACCAGCTCCGCTCGATGCTGCGAATCGCGGTGCGGCCGACCAGGAGTGGCAGCGCAACGAGGAGCGGCCCATCGTCGTGAATGCTGACGCTCCCCGCAGATGCTCTCGTGGAATGGCAGCGATCGGCGCAGGCGAGGCATGGCTGGCTCGATTCTCTGGCCGCCGACCCGAGCCGAGGCCATGATGATACCCAGGGTCGCCACGAAACCGCACCTGCTGAGCGTGCGGTCGTTCGCCGGGTCGCTGCTGGGCAGGGGGCGCGCCCCCAGCCCAGCGCCCGGGTCTGACCGTCACGGCCGGATGGCTATCGAGCCTGCTGTCGATATCGGCTGCCGACATCGGCGACCACACTGCCGCGCTGGTGTGGTGCGCCGACACTGAACGGCGGGGCCGGGACGCCGGGTACCCGGAACTGCAGGGCTGGGCCGCCCTCACCAGGGCACTAATCGCGCACTACCAAGGTCAGCCGCGCCGCTCCGCCGCCGTTGCCCGCCGGGGGCAGGAAACCGCTCCGCTCGGCACGGTCGCTCACGCCAAGCTCGCGGCGCAAGAGATGCGGTCCCTGGCCAATGCTGGGTGACCCCGCCGGAGTGGCGAAAGCGAGGCGCCGGGCCGCTGCGGCGGTGGGCAGGCTCACGCCTGGCGCCGCCACGATCGGCGTCTACTCGATTCCGCGTGCCGATGATCCCCCCGAACACGGCGACGTCTTTCCTGCTGGTGAAGAGATACCAGGATGCGGCCGAGACAACTCGGCGCCTGATCGAGACGGGGTACAGCCCGTAGTCCGGGACGCCGGGGAGTCAGCCGACTAACTTCGCGCGCACGCTGCTGATCCTGGCGCTTGCTGAGGCCGGGCTCGGCCGTGTCGATGAGGCGTCGGCCGCCGGGAGCGCGGCGGTGGCATGCGGGCGGCTGGTGTGGCCGACGATGGTGCTTGCCGCCAGGCTCGACCGGTTCCTGACGCGCAGCTACCCGCAGGCCGAGGACGCCGCTGACTACCACGCCCGTTACCTGGACGCGGCTGACCGCCTGGCGCTGCCCGCGCCCCGTCCGCGGCCACCGGAGGAACCCGCGTGATCGATGGCGATCTGAGCCCAGAGCAGATCGCGGTGGTCACGGCGCATGTGGATATCGAGGCGCCCCCGCCGCCTGACGAGCCAACTGCTCACCTCCTGTTCGGGACAAACCAGGCCCAGCCTGCAGCCATCGCCGCTTTGACGAGGACTAGCTGGCCGAAGATCCCCGATGGCAGGCGGCGCGTCGTCCGGGAGTCGCAAGAGGTCCGCCGAAGGGTCGCTGACGGCAGCTACCGGCCCGCCGAGAAGGTCGAAGGCTCGTGGCGGTGAACCTGTCTTGCACGCCGGGCCGGTCTGCCCGCTTATCCGTGGCTCTGGCCGGCTTCTCCGCGGCCCGCTTCGGCTAGCGGGCGGGCGGGTCGGATTCTTGCTGCCCGAATGTACGCTCCGTCGTCGTGGACTCGGGCGTAGCGGGCTGCGGGTAGCTGGTCGGGGTGCTGCGGAACGGGTCAGGCGTCGCCGGGAACTGGGCCGGCGGGAACGGCGCCTGGGCGGGCGGGTAACTGCTCGGCGGGCTGCCGAGCAGGTCCTGGGTGCGCCCGAACGGATCCTGCGCCGGAGTCTGCGGATACCCCTGGCCCGGGTAGTCCTGCGTCTCGCCGGACGGGTACTGCGGCTGCCCTGGCGAGTAGGACGAGGTGTCCTGGTAGGCCTGGTAGGCGCTGTAGTCAGGCGCGCCCGCGCCAGCCAGGCCGGCGGCGTCGCCGAAGTCGTCGGCCGGCCCCACGTGATCCCGGTAAGCGGCGATCGAGAACCGGCCGAGCGCGAGCGCGCTGAAGAACACGATCAGCGCTCCGGTCCCGGCGTAGAACGCCAGGCCGGTGAGCACCACCCTGGACGTGCCGGTCTCGATCGGCGCTCCCGTGGTGATCGACGCGACCTGGGCGGGCGGCAGCAGCTTGATCAGGGACGCCCCGGCGATGAACCAGCCACCGCCGACCGCGGCGGCCATGGCGAAGAAGCCGCCGATGCCGCGATTGCGGGTGACCAGCACGAACAGGCCCGCCACCACGACGATGGCGCCGGGGATGGCCGACAGGTCCAGCCTGCCCGGTGTGGAGTGCCACGCCACGTCGGGCGTGAAGCCGTACCCGATAGACGGCCCGATGAAGGGCGCCACGCCTCCCCAGCCGCCGAGCAGTATCAGGATCAGCCCGCACAGGCTGCCCCTGCTCCGCGGTGTCTGCACGTCACCGGCCATGTTGCGCTCACTTTCTCGGCATCAGCGGATCAAGCCTGGCACATCGGGACGCATGATGGGTAACAACGCATGACGGCGGCACCGCCGATTCGCTCCATCCCCGCCCGCGGGCGGCCGGCGACCGCCGCCGACGGTCGGCAGCAGCGGAGCGGCGGCGCGGGAGGTATGGTCACGGTCGTGGACGATGTGCGCAGGCTCGTGCCGCGCACCGACGCCGTCCTGGCCGATCCCCGGCTGGCGCGGGCGCAGGCGCGGCTCGGCCGACCGCTGGTGCGGGATGCGGTGCACCGCGCCCAGCAGCGCGCCAGGAACGGCGAGATCGGCCCGGACGAGGTCGCGGCCGCGGCGGTCACCGCGCTGCCGGCGCTGGCCGCCAGCCTGACGCCCGTGCTCAACGCGACGGGAGTGCTGCTGCACACCAATCTCGGCCGGGCACCGCTGTCCGCCGCCGCCCGCGACGCCGTGGCCGCGGCGACCGGCTGCACCGACCTGGAGTTCGACCTGGCCAAGGGCACCCGCGGCCGCCGCGGCGCGGCGATGCTCGCCGCGCTGGCCACGGCGGTGCCCGACGCGGAGGCCGTGCACGTGGTGAACAACAACGCCGCCGCGCTCGTGCTGGCCGCCACCGCGCTGGCCGCGGGCCGGGAGATCGTCGTGAGCCGGGGCGAGCTGATCGAGATCGGCGACGGGTTCCGGCTGCCCGAGCTGCTCGCCAGCACGGGCGCGACGATCCGCGAGGTCGGCAGCACGAACCGGACATCCGTCGCCGACTACGCGGCCGTCATCGGGCCGGGAACCGGGTTCGTGCTCAAGGTCCACCCGTCGAACTACCGGATCGACGGATTCACCGCGACCGCCGGGATCGGCGAGCTCGCCGGGCTCGGCGCGCCGGTGGTCGGTGACATCGGGTCCGGGCTGCTCGCGCCGCACCCGGCCCTGCCCGACGAGCCGGACGCCGCGACCTGGCTGCGGGCAGGCGCGGCCCTGGTGACGGCCAGCGGCGACAAGCTGCTCGGCGGCCCGCAGGCCGGGCTGCTGCTCGGCCGCGCCGGCCTGGTCGCCACGCTGGCCAGGCACCCGCTGGCCAGGGCGCTGCGGGTGGACAAGCTGACGGTGGCGGCGCTCGAGGCAACGCTGGCCGGCCCTCCGCCGCCCGTCCTGCAGGCGCTCTCCGCCGATCCCGGGGCACTGACCCATCGGGCGCAACGGCTCGCTGGGGTACTCGCCGCCGCCGGGCTCGATGCCAGGTCCGTGGTCAGTCGGGCCGCCGTCGGGGGCGGCGGTGCTCCCGGCGTCGCGCTGGCCAGCGCGGCGGTCAGCCTGCCCGAGGCGCTGGCCGGCCCGCTCCGCCGCGGCGAGCAGGTGCGGGCCGGCCAGCACCCGGCGGTCTGCGGCCGGGTCAGCGACGGCAGGCTGCTGCTCGACCTGTACGCCGTCGAGCCTCACGACGACGACACGCTCGCGGCCGCGGTGCTGGCGGCCGCCGATCTGGCCGGCTGACTGGCGATGCAGGTCATCGCGACCGCCGGCCACGTGGACCACGGCAAGTCGGCGCTGCTGCGCGCGCTGACCGCGATGGAACCCGACCGGTGGGCCGAGGAACGGCGGCGCGGCCTGACCATCGACCTCGGCTACGCCTGGATGCGGCTGCCGTCAGGGGAGTCGCTCGCGTTCGTCGACGTGCCAGGGCACGCCAGGTTCATCACGAACATGCTGGCCGGAATCGGCCCGGTCCCCGCCGTGCTGTTCGTCGTGGCGGCCGACGGCGGCTGGATGCCGCAGTCGGCCGAGCACCTGGCCGCCATCAACGCGCTCGGCATCTCCCGCGGCCTGCTCGTGGTCACCCGCTCCGACCTGGCCGACCCCGGCCAGGCGATGGCCGAGGCCGAAGCGCAGATCCGCCGGTCGAGCCTCGGCACGGTGCCGGCCGTGGCCGTCAGCGCGGTCACCGGGGCGGGACTGCCCGAGCTGACCAGCGCGCTCGGCGAGCTCGCCGCCACTCTGCCGGCCGCCGACCCGGCGGCGCCGGTGCGGATCTGGGTGGACCGCGCCTTCAGCATCACCGGCAGCGGAACGGTGGTCACCGGAACGCTGCCGGCCGGCACCGTCAGCCGCGGCGACGAGCTGCTCGTCACCCCGGCGCTGCGGCCGGTTCGGGTGCGCGCGCTTGAGTCGCTCGGGGAGAGCGTCACCGCGGTCACCGGCGTTTCCAGGACGGCGCTGAACCTGCGCGGCGTCGACCGGTCCGCCGTGGCCAGGGGAATGGCACTGGTCCAGCCCGGCCGGTGGACCCTGGCCACGCAGATCGACGTCAGGATCACCGAAGCCGAGCCGCGGGGGAGCGGCCAGGACGCCGGCGACCTGCTGCCCGCGCAGCTCACCGTGCACGTCGGCTCGGCGCGCACGCCCGCCAAGGTCAGACTGCTCGGCGGGTCGAGGTCCGGGCTGGCCAGGCTGGTGCTGCGCGACCCGCTGCCGCTGCACGTGGGCGAGCGGGTGCTGCTGCGGGATCCGGGCGCGGCCAGGAACCCGGGCGCGGCCAGGAACGCGGGAGCCGCCGGGGACCAGGGCGCGGCCACGGACCAGGCGGCCACGGACCAGGGGGCGCGGCCCGGTGCCGGCGGGCCGCTCTGGCCCGGCCTGTTCGGCGCGGTCGTGCTCGATGCCGACCCGCCGGCGCTGAACCGCAGGGGAGCGGCCGCCGCGGCGGCCGCGGAACTCGCGTCCTGGCCTGACCCGCCGACCGCGGCCGACCTGCTCAGGCGGCGCAAGCTGGCGCCCGCGGCCGGACTGAGGGCGACCGGCGTGACCGGGTTGCCCGAGCCGGTCGCGGCCGGGTGGCTGGCCGACCCTGAGCACTGGTCGCGCCTGTCGGCCAGGCTGGCCGCCCTCGTGGCCAAGCACGCCACCGCGGAACCGCTCGCGCCCGGCCTGCCGGTCGACGCGGCGCGCGACGCGCTGCGGCTGCCCGACCGGCGCCTCGTTCTCGCGCTGGCAGCGGCAACGCCGGCGGTTGCGCTTAATGGCGGCCTGCTCACGGCTCAGGGTGGCGCGGCCGGTCTTCCCGCCGGACTGGCCGCCGCGGTGGCCTCGCTCCTTGCCGACCTAGCGGCCAGGCCTTTCGACGCGCCGGAGTCCGACCGGCTGCGCCAGCTTGGCCTGGACCGGCGCGACCTGGCCGTGGCCGCAAGGCACGGCGCACTGCTGCGGCTGACCGACCAGGTGGTGCTCGCGCCGGACGCCACCGACCGGGCAGCGCAGATCCTGGCCGGGCTTGAGCAGCCGTTCACGACGTCGCAGGCGCGGATGGCGCTCGGCTCGACCAGGCGGACCGTCATCCCGCTGCTCGAGCATCTCGACCGGCTGCGGGTCACGCAGCGGCTGCCCGACGACCGCAGGAGAGTGCGCCCCTAGCCGGGCCCGTGATCCGCTAGCCTCCGTGTTCGCCAGCACCGTCGGCGCGGCCGCCGAACCGCCCGGCGCTCCAGGTCCTCGCCTCGGGCGGTGGCTTGTCCGCGGCGATCCACCTCGTGATCGCCAGGCCGGTGGCCGGCGCGTTGAGTATGCCGGTCCTGAAGTGGCCGGAGGTCAGCCACGCATTGCCGATGCCGGGCACCCGGTCGATGACCGGGCGCCGGTCGGGGTGGCGCGGCCGGAAGCAGCACCACTGGTGCGACACGCCGACGTCGCGGACCCCGGGCAGCGCCGCCCGCAGCCCGCCCATGATCGTGTCGACGACTTCCTCGCGCACGACCGGGCTCTCGTCCCCGTAGTCGAACGTGCCGCCCGCCAGCAGCCGGCCGTCTTCCAGCGGCGTCGCGACCGGCGCCACGGTGCACGGCAGGTGCAGGCCGGCCGGCTCGGTCACGATCAGGTGCCCCTTGACCCGGTCAGACGGAATGTCTAGTTCGAGGCCGTCGATGACCGGCGGCTGGCCGGTGGCGAAGACCACCGCGCCGGGGCTGATCTCGCCCGCCGACGTGGTGACCGACTCGATCCGGTCGCCGCGGACCGTGATCGCGGTGGCCGCCACCCCGGTACCCACCGACGGCAGCGACTCGGCCAGGCCGACCAGCGCCCGCAGCGGGTTCACCCGAGCCTGGTGGCGGATCAGGGCGCCGCCCAGGTGCCAGGCCAGCCCGGGCACGAGCGCCGCGATCTTGGCCGCGTCCAGCCACTCGACGTTCTTCGGCTGGTGCGCGGCCAGCCCGCCGGGATCGGGGGCCAGGCCGATCCAGTCGAGCTCGACCAGCCCGAGTCCGCCCGGCGTGACCTGGTCGAGGTAGCGCCAGCGTTCCAGGCTGGCTCGTTCCAGGTCGACAAAGGTCTCCGGGTCGCTCCACTGATGCGGTTCGGGGATCAACAGCCCGGTGGCGCCGCCGGTGGCGCCGGCGCCCAGCCGTCCCGCCTCGATGAGCTGCACCGATCCCAGCCCGGCGTCGTGCAGCGACGAGGCGATCGCGACGCCGAGTATCCCGCCGCCGATGACCAGCAGATCGGGCCGCGACCGCGCGATCGTGCCAGCATCGCGGCCCAGGCTGGCCCGCTGCTCGGGTGTCAGTTGTTCGCGCCAGATCGCGCCCGTCACGGTCATAACCTCATCCTCCGCGATCTGGCCGCCGCAGCGGGAAGGAATCGGCCGCGTCGTCGCTTGTTGCTAGGGCGCGGCGGTTTGGCTACCACCACGCTGGCAAGCACGGGGTCGTCCGCGAAGATCGGGAAGTAGGCTAAACCAGCGCAAGGGGCGACTCGCTGCTGCCGCTGCCGGACAAAGCCGGAAAAGGAGGTAGGTCATGCTAGCCGACTCTTATGGCCGCGTGGCCACCGACCTGCGCGTGTCGCTGACCGACCGGTGCAATCTGCGCTGCAGCTACTGCATGCCCCCCGAGGGGCTCGACTGGCTGCCCAGCGCGGACCAGCTCACCGACGGCGAGCTGGCCAGGCTGCTCGCCATCGCGGTGGAGCGGCTCGGCATCACCGAGATCAGGTTCACCGGGGGCGAGCCCATCCTGCGGCGGGGCCTGGCGGGCATCATCGCCAGTGCCGCCGCCCTGCGGCCGCGCCCGGAGATCTCGCTGACCACGAACGGCATCGGCCTGGCCAGGCTCGCCGGGCCGCTGCACGACGCGGGCCTGGACCGGGTGAACGTCTCGCTGGACACGATCGACGATCGCACGTTCGTGAAGCTGGCCAGGCGGGACAGGCTCGCCGACGTGCTCGCCGGTCTGGCCGCCGCGGCGGCGACCGGGCTCGCGCCGGTCAAGGTCAACGCGGTCCTGATGCGGGACGTCAACGACCACGAGGCCGCCGACCTGCTCCAGTACTGCCTCGACCACGGTTACCAGATGCGGTTCATCGAGCAGATGCCGCTCGACGCGCAGCACGGCTGGCGCAGGGAGAACATGGTGACCGCGGACGAGATCCTGCTGGCACTGTCGGTGAAGTTCACGCTCACGCCGGACGATCCCGGTGTGCGGGGTTCCGCGCCGGCCGAGACGTTCCTCGTCGACGGCGGCCCCGCGCGGGTCGGCGTGATCGGCTCGGTCACCCGGCCGTTCTGCGGTTCGTGCGACCGGGTGCGGCTGACCGCGGACGGCCAGGTCAGGAACTGCCTGTTCGCCAGGCAGGAGAGTGACCTGCGGACGCCGCTGCGGGCGGGCGCCGACGACGAGGAACTGGCGGACCGCTGGCGGAGCGCGGTGGCCAGCAAGCTGCCAGGCCACGGCATCAACGACCCTGGCTTCCTCCAGCCCGCCAGGCCGATGTCGGCCATCGGCGGCTGATCGGCGGGACATGACTGGCTGGCGGACATGACTGGCTGGCGGACATGACGGCCGGCTCGCCGCGGACCGGGCGGGTCGCCGCGCTCGTGCTGGCCGGCGGCGGCGCGCGTCGGCTGGGCGGCGCCGACAAGCCGGGTCTCGAGGTCGGCGGCCGGAGCCTGCTGGCCGCGGTCGCGGAGGCAGCGGCCGGAGCGGGCGCCTGCCATGTCGTCGTCGTCGGGCCGGTCAGGCCGGACCTGGCCGGGAACCTGCCCGGCGGGACGGCGGTCGACTTCACCACCGAGCGGCCGCCAGGTGCGGGGCCGGTGCCGGCGCTGCGGGCGGGCCTGTCGCTGGTCGCCGAGGAGTGGCTGCTGCTGCTCGCGGCCGACCTGCCGTTCCTGCGCGACAGTCACCTGCGCGAGCTTGTTGCCGCCGCTCACCGAGCCGCCAGCGGGGCACTGCTCGTCGACGGCCAGGGGAGGCCGCAGTGGCTCGCGAGTTGCTGGCCTACCGCCGGCCTGAAGACGGCGCTGACGGGGTATCAGGGCAGCTCACTGGGCGGGTTGCTGGGGCCGTTGCGCCCCGCCGAGGTCGCCGTTGCCGCCGAGGCCGGCCAGGCGCCGCCGTGGCTGGACTGCGATACCCCAGAGGACGTGACCGCGGCGCGCGCTTTTGCCCGCACGCCCGCAACGAACGGAGGCAGCCGGTGAGCTCGCTGGACAAGTGGATCGACGCGGCCTGCGCTGAACTCGGCATCGACCAGGCGGTCGTGGACCGGCGGGCGGTGCTCGACCTGGCCCGCGAGGTCGCCCACCGGGTCGACCGGCCCGCGGCGCCGGTTACCGCGTTCCTGCTCGGCATCGCGGTCGGCGGCGGCCAGCCGCCCGGCCCGGCCACGGACCGGCTGCTCGCGCTGGCCAGCCAGTGGCAGGACACGAGCCCGGCCTGACCCGTCCCGAGCCCGGCCTGACCCGTCCCGGGCCAACCCCGATTCCGCCCGTGCCAGTTCCGCCCGTGAGGCCTTGCCAGATCGAAGTTACCGATATATCTTTGAAGTATCGAGAGATTCGAAGATAGATACTTCGAGCACGGACAACAAGGAGTTGTAATGCACGAGCAAGACATGAACGAGCACGACGCAGCCGAACACGACGTGGACGAGCACGGCACCGAGTTCTGGGGCGGCCACCGGCACCGGCGCGGCGGCAAGCGGCCCAGGGGGCGGTTCGCCGTGCCCGCCGGCTTCGAGCAAGGAGCCGAGGACGCGGGATTCCGCGGCGGCCCCGGATTCCACCACCACCCCGGATTCGGCGGCGGGCCCGACTTCGGCCCGCCATTTCCGGGCATGCCGGGGTTCCAGGGCCGCCCGCCGCCCTTCGGCCCGGGGTCGCGCGGCTACGGCAGGCGCGGCGGCCGGGCCAAGCGCGGCGACGTGCGGGCGGCGGCGCTGGCGCTGCTGGCCTCCGAACCGCTCAACGGCTACCAGATCATCCAGCAAATCAGCGAGCGCAGCGGCGGCCTGTGGCGGCCGAGCCCGGGCTCGGTATACCCGGCGCTGGCGCAGCTTGAGGACGAGAACCTGATCACGCTGCAGGCCGGCGCCGGCGAGCGCCGTGCCTACGCGCTCACCGAGGCCGGACGGACCTACGTGTCCGAACACGCCGGCGAACTGAGGGCGCCGTGGTCGGCCATGTCGGGCGACGCGGCCAGCGCCGCCGCCGACATGCGCTCGCTGGTCCGCCAGGTCCACATGGCGGCCTTCGGCGTGCTGAGCGCCGGCACCGAGACGCAGCTCGCCCAGGCGCGCAAGATCCTGGCCCAGACCAGGCGGTCGCTCTACCGGATCCTGGCCACCGACGAGGAGGCCGACGCCCAGCCGGAGCCCGCGGCCGCGGAGCCAGAAGCCGACCATGACTAGGCTCGGAAGCAAGGTAAGGGTAAGGAGGTGACCGTGAGCGTTCGAGTTAGCTCTCGGAGCGGCCAGCTCCAGGCAGCGCCGGCCAACGGCGGCGACCGGCCGGTCATCGAGGTTTCCGGGCTGGCCAAGCGCTACGGCGAGGTCGAGGCCGTGCGCGGCATCGACCTCGCCGTGCGCGCCGGAGAGACATTCGGCTTCCTAGGCCCGAATGGCGCGGGAAAGACCACCACGATCAAGATCCTCTGCACGCTGGCCAACGCCACGTCGGGAACCGCGACCGTGGCTGGATACGACACCGCCACCCAGCGGGACGCGGTCAGGCGCAATATCGGCCTGGTCTTCCAGGACACCACGCTCGACGGATACCTCACGGCCGAGCAGAACCTGCGCTTCCACGCCGAGCTGTACGGCGTCCCCAAGGACGCCGTACAGCCCCGGATGCGCCAGGTACTCGACATGGTCGGCCTATGGGACCGCAAGGACAGCCTGGTCGCCGCGTTCTCGGGCGGCATGCAGCGCAGGCTGGAGATCGCCCGCGGCCTGCTGCACGCCCCGCACGTGCTGTTCCTCGACGAGCCGACGGTCGGCCTCGACCCGCAGACGCGGTCATCAATCTGGGCCTACATCAACGAGCTGAAGGGGCGCGAAGACATCACGATCTTCCTCACCACGCACTACATGGACGAGGCCGAGCACTGCGACCGGATCGCGATCATCGACCACGGGAAGATCGTCGCGATCGACACGCCCGAGGCGCTCAAGGCCAGCATCGGCAAGGACCGGGTGCAGATCCACACCGCCGACGACGAGGCCGCGATCGCCGCGCTGACCGGGACTTTCGGCATCGAGGCCGCCGTGCACGAAGGCGCCGTGACCTTCTCGGTGGACTCGGGCGAGCAGTTCGTGCCCAGGCTCTTCGCCGAGCTCGGCGTTCCGATCCGCTCGGTGAGCGTGTCCAGGCCCTCACTGGACGACGTCTTCATGTCCTACACCGGCAAGACAATCCGCGACGCCGAGGCGTCCGGCACCGATGCGATGCGGCAGATGGCGCGCTTGCGCGGGAGGCGATGAGCATGGTCACCGACACCCTCACGCCGACCGCGGAGTCGGCCATCGTCGAGTCGATCAGGGTAGCCGTGCCCCGCCGCGGGCTCCGGCACGACCTGCGTGCCGTCAGCGTCGTGTGGCGGCGCGAGCTGATCAGGTTCAGGACCGACCGGCTCAGGGCGGTGACCGCGCTGGTCCAGCCCGTGCTGTTCCTGTTCATACTCGGCACCGGGCTCGGCTCGCTGGCCGGCCGCGGCATGCCACCCGGCCTGGACTTCAAGACCTTCATCTACCCGGGCGTGCTGGCGATGTCGGTGCTCTTCACCGCGATCTTCTCGGCGGGCTCGATCGTGTGGGACCGCGAGTTCGGCTTCCTGCGCGAGATCCTGGTGGCGCCGGTCAGCCGGGCGTCGATCGTGATCGGAAAGTGCCTGGGCGGCGCGACCATCGCCACATTCCAGGGCATTATCTTCCTGGCCCTGGCCGGGTTCGCGCACGTGCCCTACAGCCCGGTGCTGCTGGTCACGCTCGTCGGCGAACTGCTGCTGCTCTCGTTCACGCTGACCGCGTTCGGGGTGATGCTGGCGGCGCGGATCACGCAGTTCCAGGCGTTCATGGCGGTGACCCAGATGCTGGTCATGCCGCTGTTCTTCCTGTCCGGAGCGCTGTACCCGCTGAGCGGCCTGCCGAGCTGGCTGACGGTCCTGACCAGGATCGACCCGCTGACCTACGTGGTCGGGCCGATGCGCGACGCGGTGTTCAGCCACCTGAACATCGCGCCCGTCGAGCAGCACCTGCTCGCTCCGGGGCTGGACTGGGCAGGCTGGCCGGTGCCGCAGTGGCTTTCGCTGGGAATTGTCGCCGCCATGGGCCTGACCATGATGGCAATCGCGATCGCGCAATTCCGCAAGACCGAGTAGCGCCAGCGGGAGCCGGGCCGCAGAAGAACTCGGGTGGCGAACCGGCTGAGGACCGAACAAAGGGCCGAACAAAAGGGCGACGCCGGGTGGTTACGGGGGCAAACCACCCGGCGTCGCATTCATCGGCGCTCCGACGGGGGCCCGGAACGCCGGCAACGGTGCCCCAGCGGGGGACCAGAGCACCGGTAAGCATGTTACACCGAACCGCCCCCATGTGCGTCAAGACCGGATTAGAAGCGAATCTGCGGATGACGGCTAGCTGGTACCGGCCGGGATCGCCGATTTGCGCCCGACATTGCTGCCTTGCTGCTCCCTTACGGCGAAACACGCCGGTGCTGCCCGATCCGCGTGATCCGCCCGGTGCGGCGGCTGGCGCAACCGACCGGTGCGCCGGCGGTGCTACCGATCCCCGCCGGATGGGCCGGCCTGGCCACCGCCGTTACCGCCGTCCTCGGGCGGAGCGTACCGCTCGGGAAGCCGCGGCTGATAGGGGCGGAAACCCGTCACGGGGCCCTGCCGCCTGGTGTTGGCCACGACGACGGCGAAGTACGGCAGGCCGATCGCGCCGATCGCCGGGATCACGGTCACCCACCCGGCGTGGGCCAGGAACAGCACGACGGTGACCACGAAGCACACCACCCGGATGCCCATCATGACCAGGTACCGCCGCTGCCGCTGGCTGATCTCGGCAGCGCGGGACTGGCGAGCCTCGGTGACCAGGTGGGCCTGGTCACGCCGGGCATTCGG
>DASPZH010000242.1:0-4816 GCA_035636335.1 Streptosporangiaceae bacterium | reverse complement strand
GTACCTGGCGACCGCGTCGTCGAACGGAACGGGAAGGCTGGTCGTCGTGGTGCTCGTCGGTGTCATCGCCCGGCCTCCGCGGTCGCGTCGTCCGCGTTGTCGATGCCGCTCGCCTCGGCGAGCAGCGGATGCCCGCGCCGCTGGTCGAGTGCGCGCTCGACCGCGGCGCCGACCCGGTAGAGCCGGTCGTCGGCCAGGACCGGCGCCATGATCTGGAGCCCCACCGGCAGCCCGTCCTCGGGCGCCAGGCCGCAGGGCACCGACAGCGCCGCGTTGCCGGCCAGGTTGCACGGAATCGTGCACAGGTCGGCCACGTACATCGCCATCGGGTCGTCGGCCCGCTCGCCGATGCCGAACGCCGTCGTCGGCGTGGTCGGCGAGACCAGCACGTCGACCTGCTCGAACGCGGCGGTGAAGTCACCCGCGATCAGCGTTCGCACCTGCTGCGCCTTGCCGTAGTAGGCGTCGTAGTAGCCGCTGGACAGCGCGTAGGTGCCGAGCATGATCCGGCGCTTGACCTCGGCGCCGAAGCCCGCTGCCCTGGTCTGGCTCATCACCTCTTCGGCGCTGGCCGTGCCGTCGTCCCCGACCCGCAGGCCGTACCGCATCGCGTCGAACCTGGCCAGGTTGGACGAGCACTCGCTCGGCGCGATCAGGTAGTACGCGGGCAGCGCGTAGCCGAAGTGGGGGCAGGACACCTCGGTGACCTTGGCGCCGAGCGACTCGAGCAGTTCGACCGCCTCGTTGAACCTGGTGAGCACGCCGCTGGCGTAGCCGTCCCCGGCGAGCTCGGCGACGACACCGACCCGCAGGCCGGCCACGTCCGCGTTCCGCGCGGCGGCCACGACGGGCGGCACGGGCGCGTCAAGCGAGGTCGAGTCGCACGGATCGTGCCCCGACATCACCTCGTGCAGCAGGGCGGCGTCGAGCACGGTCCTGGTCAGCGGGCCCGGCGTGTCGAGGGACGAGGCGAAGGCGACCACGCCGTACCTGGACGAGCCGCCGTACGTCGGCTTCACGCCGACCAGGCCGCAGACGGCAGCGGGCTGGCGGATCGAGCCGCCGGTGTCGGTGCCGATGCCCAGCGGTGCCTGGTACGCCGCGACGGCCGCCGCCGAGCCGCCCGACGATCCGCCTGGCACCCGGCTCAGGTCCCACGGGTTGTGCGATGGCCCGAACGCCGAGTTCTCGGTCGAGGATCCCATCGCGAACTCGTCCATGTTGGTCTTGCCGAGTATCACCACGCCGGCCGAGCGCAGCCGTGCGGTGATCGTCGCGTCGTACGGCGGCTGCCAGCGGGCCAGGATCTTCGAGCCGCAGGTGGTCGGCATGTCGGCGGTCGTGAAGACGTCCTTGAGCGCGAGCGGCACCCCGGCCAGCGGGCCGAGCGGCTCGCCGGCCGCGCGCCTGGCGTCGACCGCGCTCGCGGCGGCCAGCGCCGAGTCCCGCGCCACGTGCAGGAACGCGCGGACCTGGACGTCGGTCTGGGCGATCCGGTCCAGGTGCGCCCTGGTCAGCTCGACGGCCGAGACCTCTCCGGCGGCCACCGCGGCGGCCATCTGCGCCGCGGTCAGCTCGGTCAGGTCGTTCCCGTTGGTCATGTCAGTCCTCCGCCAGGATCCGGGGGACCTTGAATCGGCCCAGCTCAGCGGCGGGCGCCTGGGCAAGCGCGACGTCGGCGCCCAGGCAGGGCACCAGAACGTCCTCGCGGAACACGTTCGCGAGCTCGACCGCGTGCGTCGTGGGCGGAATGCCGGCGGCGGCCACCTCCTGCACCCGGGCGACCGCGGTGATGATCACGTCGAGCTGGTCCGCGAACCGCTCGAGCTCGTCGTCGCCGAGTGCCAGCCGGGACAACCTGGCGAGGTGGGCCACCTCATCGCGAGTAATGGACACCCCGTCATCCTAGAGGCCGGCCGGCGGGCCGGCCGAACCCATTAACCTCCCGGTTGCCGCGCGCGTTTAACCTCCCGGTTGCCGCGCGCGTTTAACCTCCCGGTTGCCGCGCGCGTTTAACCTCCCGGTTGCCGCGCGCGTTTAGCCTCCCGGTGCCGCGCGAGTTACCCTCCCGGTGCCGCGCGCGCCAGCCAGCCCGGCGGCGCCGCGCCGATCTCCGCTGGCGCGCCATACGACGCGGCGTGCACCCGGTCCGGCTGCCGGTGCCGCAGCACGGCGCGCGCGGGCAGGTCAGCCTGGCCGCCCGGGGCGCCGGAGGCCGCCGATCGGTTGGCGTGCTGCTCGGTCAGCCACTCGGTGGCCATGATCGCGTTCAGCGGCCTGGCGAAGTACCAGCCCTGCGCGCCGTCGCAGCCGATCAGCCGCAGCGCGGAGGCCGCCGCCTCGGTCTCCACGCCCTCGCCAATCGACCGGATGCCTAGGGACTGGGCCAGCTTGACGAGTGACTTGACCGCCATGCTCCGCTCGGCGCAGTCCGGCAGCCCGGAGACCAGGTCGGGGTCGAGCTTGACCTCGCTGATCCCGAGCCTGGTGAGCTGGGCCAGCGAGGAGTACCCCGTGCCGAAGTCGTCGAGGCTCACCCCGACGCCCAGCCCGACGAGTCCCTGCACGGTCGCGACGGCCTGCGCGGACTTGCCCGCGAGCACCTGCTCGTTGATGTCGAGCCTGAGCGCGTCGGATGGCAGCCGATACCGGCCGAGCGCATTGCGGACCAGGTCGACCAGGTGCGTGCTCAGCAGGTCCCTGGCCGGCAGGTTGACGCACACCTGGACCGGCAGGCCGTCGGCCCACCAGTCCGCCGTCTGGCTGAGTGCCTTGTCGATGACCTGCTCGGTCAGCTCGCTGATCAGGTGAGACTGCTCGGCGAGGCCGATGAAGTCGGCCGCGGCGAGTACACCTCGATGCGGGTGCGGCCATCGCGCGAGCGCCTCCATGCCGATCGTCTTCCCGTCCGCCAGCCGCACCTTGGGCTGGAAGTACAGCTCGATCTCGCCGCGCAGGATCGCCGAGCGCAGGTCGCTGGCCAGCGCCAGCCGTTCGGCCGAGTTGCGGTCGGCCTCGGCCTGGTATCGCTCGATGCCGCTGTGCCGCTCCTTCGCCACGTACATCGCGACGTCCGCGCGCTGCATGAGCTGATCGAAGCTGTCCGCGTCGTCGGGGTAGATGGCGATCCCGACGCTCGCCTCGACCCGGAAGGTCATGGACTCGAGCCTCACCGGCTCGGCCAGCGCGACCCTCAGCCGCGAGGCGACCTCCCGCGCCGCGGCGGCCTCCCTGACCGACGGCAGGAGCACGGCGAACTCGTCGCCGCCCAGCCGGGCGACGACGTCACCGGGACGGACGCTCTGGGTGAGCCGGTGCGCCACGGCCTTGAGCAGGCGGTCGCCGACGGCGTGCCCGAGCGTGTCGTTGACCTGCTTGAGCCCGGTGGACCTGTCGAGGTCGATCAGCAGGAACCCGGCCTTCGTATCCGCGATGTTCGCCCTGGCCAGCGCCTCGGTGCTGCGCTTGGCCAGCAGCTTGCGGTTGAGCAGGCCGGTCAGCTCGTCGTGATTAGCCTGATGGTCCCGCTGCACGGACATCGAGGCGCTGAAGTAGATCGCGGCGAGCGGGAGGAGGAACAGCGCGACGATCATCGGCGAATTCGTGGCTATCGCGATCGCGACCAGCGGCGTGGTCGCCAGCAGCACGACGGTCACGCCCGCCTGGTAGGCCAGGTTCGCCTTGACTACCCGGACGAGCGGCGTCCGGGTGCTGAGCGAGACCGCGCCGAACACCACGCTGAAATTGACGACGAAGTACACGACTCCGGCCAGCGCGAACAGTGCAAGTCGTGGTCCGTGCACTGGTATCCACGGGTGCGCCGGCCTCGGGGCGACGCCGACGGCACGGAGCGCGAGGCTTACCGCGTAGAGGCTGATGCTGAGCTGGGCGACGTTGAAGGCGACCCGCTGCGGCGCGTTGCGCTGCGCGATGCCCACGATCGCTGTCGCTGTGGCTCGCAGCAGCACGGCGACGGGGAATCCCCAGAACAGCATGGCGGCGACGCTGATGGTGCGCGACACGGCCGGGGACTCGGGCCCCGATCTGCCCGGCGTGACGATCCGCCACATCTCGCCGGCCAGGATCATCGCGCTGACCACCCAGAACATCGGCGAGTTGCCGATCGAGCGCACGTCGTGAACCATCTCAGGAGCGGTCGAGGCGAGCAACACCGCACCCACGGCCGACACCGCGGTCAGGTAGATCCACGGAGGGGAGCCGACGCGCGGACCGATGTTGCGGGTGTCGTTCGGGTTCCTCATAGCGTCCTCACGGGCCGCCGGTTCCACCGGGGGGGTGCCGGTTCGAGAAGCTCTGTCAGGCAGCGTATCGGGGCTGCTGCACTTGCCGAAGCCATACGCATACTATCTGTTACTAGATGCCTTGTCGTAGTTAACCAACTACACATCGCGAAGCTTCCTGGTAGATGCCCAGAAGCGCAAACACCAGACGTACCGATCGCTTGGCGAGGTTCGGGCGGTGCGGGAGCCGGACAGTCGGCGGCCCGGCGGTCCCGGCGGGCAACCGTGGTTAGCCAGGGGTTGCAGCCCGCGCTGCGGCCTCCGGCCCTTCGGCGAGCAGAACTCCCAGGCCCGCCTCGTCCAGTACAGGAACCCCGAGCGAGGCCGCCTTGTCCAGCTTCGAGCCCGGGCTCTCCCCGGCCACCACGAAGCTCGTCTTCTTCGACACCGATCCCGACACCTTTCCGCCGCGCTCGGTGATGGCCTCCGCCGCCTCGTCCCTCGTGCATCCGCCCAGGCTGCCGGTGAGCACGACGGTCACGCCGGCCAGCGGCCCGCCCTCCGGCGCACCGCTG
>DASPZH010000241.1:0-2652 GCA_035636335.1 Streptosporangiaceae bacterium | reverse complement strand
CAGCCCTGACGGGCACGCGGTATTCGTCACCGGGATGGGCCTCGATGACAGACCGGGCTACGGCCATGTCAGCGACTACGCCACGGTCGCGTACAACGCTGCTAGCGGCACGAGGCTCTGGGCGTCCCGCCTCTCACCTCGCGGCGCCGCCGTACCTTCCGCGCTCGCGGTCAGCCCCGACGGGCGGACGGTGTACGTCACCGGGACAGGGAGCAGCGGGCGTGACGGGCTCGGGTTCGCCATCATTGTCACGGTCGCCTACGACGCCGCGAGCGGGACGCGGCAGTGGGTCGGGCGCGTGTTCGACGGCAGCCCCTCGTCGCTAACGGTCAGCCCCGACGGGCGCGCGGTCTTCGTCACCGGCGCTATCGCCAGACGGGCGAGCGGACACTGGAGCGGACACCTCTGCATGATCGCCTATAACGCCACGACGGGCGCCCGGCTCTGGATGAGGCTGTACCCGCGAGGCGGTAGCCACTGCTGTCTCGGCCGCCAGCGGCCCCGACGGCCGCATCGTCTTCGTCACTGGGTACGGGGTACGGCGTCACACCGTGATGTCCTCGGACCCCCAGCTCACGGTCACGGCCGCCTACGACACGGCTACCGGCAGGCAGCTATGGGTCGGCCGCTACCGCGGTCCTGGCACGTCGTCCGGCGCCAGGACGGTGGCGGTCAGCCCCGACGGGCGCACGGTGTACGTCACCGGCCAGGGCCCTGCCGGACCCGCCGGCCTTGTCTACGCCACGATCGCCTACCGTGCCGCCACCGGGGCCCGCCTGTGGGTCAGCAGGCGCCATGTCGCCGCCGCACCCAGCTACGACTTCCCCGGCGACTTCGTCGACAGCCCGGACGGGCAGCTCGCCGTCAGCCCCAACGGCCGCACGGTGGTCATCATCGGGTTCAGCGCCAGGACCAGACATAACCCTGACTTCCTCGCGATTGCCTACCGCACCTAGTCCCGCCTAGTCCCATCTCCGCGCGGGAGTGTCGGCGCGGCTCCGCTGGCTAGCCGGCCGACAGCTCGCGGAGCTTGAAGCGCTGGAGCTTGCCGGTGTTGGTGCGGGGCAGCGACGGCAGGAACTCGATGGAGCGCGGGTACTTGTACGGGGCGATCTTCTGCTTCACCAGGTCCTGGAGCTCGGCGGCCAGGTCCTTGCCGCCCGTCGCGCCGTCGGTCAGCACCACGAACGCGGTGACGACCTGCCCGCGGGTCTCGTCGGGGATGCCCACGACGCCGCACTCGGCGACCAGCGGGTGCGACAGCAGCACCTCCTCGACCTCGGGGCCGGCGATGTTGTACCCGGAGGAGACGATCATGTCGTCGGAACGGGCCTGATACCAGAAGTAGCCGTCCGCGTCGCGGACGTAGGTGTCGCCGGTGAAGTTCCAGCCGCCGCTGACGTAGTCGCGCTGCCGGTCGTCGGCCAGGTAGCGGCAGCCGGTCGGCCCCTTGACGGCGAGCCGTCCCGGCTGGCCGTCGGGCACCGGCTCGCCGTCGGGGCCGAGCACGAGCGCGCGGTAGCCGGGGACCGGCAACCCGGTGGCGCCCGGCCTGATCTGGTCGTCCGCGGCCGAGACGAAGATGTGCAGCAGCTCCGTGCTGCCGATCCCGTCGATGATCTTGACGCCGGTCGCGTCGTGGAACGCGTGCCACACCGATGCCGGCAGCGTCTCGCCCGCCGAGACCGGGCGGCGGAGCCCGCGCAGCTGGTCGGCCTTGCCCGCGGCCAGCATCGCCCGGTACGCGGTCGGCGCGGTGGAGACCACCGTCACGCCGCGCGCGGCGATGTGATCGGCGAGCTCGGCGGGGGTGGCGCGCTCGATCAGCAGCGTCGACGCGCCCGCCCGGACTGGGAAGATCAGCAAGGCGCCGAGGCCGAACGTGAACGCCAGCGGGGGAGTGCCGGTGAAGACATCGTTCGGCGTCGGCTTGAGCACGTGCGCGGAGAACGTGTCGGCGACCGCCAGCACGTCCCTGTGAAAGTGCATCGCGGCCTTCGGCCTGCCGGTGGTTCCCGAGGTGAACGCGATTATGGCGACGTCGTCGGCCGCCGTCTTGACGGCGGCGAAGATCTCCGGCTTGCGGCCGGCCAGCTCGTTGAGGTTGCCCGCCGAGCCGGCCTCCGCCGATTGGGCCTCCGCCGAGTGGGTCTCCGCCGGCCGGCCCACCGCCGCCCCGCCCGGCGCCGAGCTGGGTCCGGCCGCGTGGTAGCCGACGATCCGCAGGCCCGGCACCTGTGCGGCAGTGAGCTCGTCGGTGAACCTGTCGTCGCACAGCGCCAGGGTCACCTGGGCGATGTCGCAGATCGTGGTCAGCTCGGCGGCGCGCAGCAACGGCATCGTCGCGACCACGACCCCGCCGGCCAGCAGCGCACCGAACCAGCAGGCGACCAGCCAGGGGTTGTTCGGCCCGCGCAGCAGCACCCGGTTCCCCGGCACGACGCCGAGGTCGTCGGTCAGGACGTGCGCGATCTGGCTGGCGGTCCTGGCCAGGTCGCCGTAGCTCCAGGTCGGCTCGGCCGGGTCCTGCGGCAGCAGGCACGGGCGGTCCGCGCCGAACTTGCCGATCGTGTCGCCGAGCAGCGCGTCGGCGCAGTTCAGCAGGTCGGGATAGGCCAGCTCGGACAGCGTGAACTCCAGGTCAGGCCACTG
>DASPZH010000240.1:0-9359 GCA_035636335.1 Streptosporangiaceae bacterium | reverse complement strand
GGTCGCCTACAGCGCTGCCACCGGCAACCACCTGTGGGTCAGCCGCTACAACGACGCGGCGAACCAGGGAGACGGCGCCCTGTCGATGGCGGTGAGCCCGGACGGGACCAGAGTGTTCGTGACCGGGTACAGCTACAGTCGGACCACCACCCAGGAATACGCCACGGTCGCCTTCGACGCCGCCACCGGCCGGCAGCTGTGGGTCAGCCGCTACAACGGTCCCGACGGCGCCGCCGAGTCGGTGGCGGTGAGCCCGGGCGGGACCACGGTGTACGTGACCGGGTCCATCCAGGGGCGGACGGGGAATGACTTCGCCACGGTCGCCTACAGCGCCGCTGACGGGACCCAGCTGTGGGTCAGGCGCTACAACGGCGACGCCTGGTCGGTAGCGGTGAGCCCGGACGGGACCACGGTGTTCGTGACCGGGTCCGGCGACGGCGGCTACCTCACCGTTGCCTACCGCGGCTGAGGCCGCCGATACTGCCACGGCAGCGCATCGCCGGGACAGCCCGCCTGCGGGCCGGGGCCGGCAACCTAGGCGCGATTCGTCCACCCGGCCGCGAAACTAGGTGTGTAGGGGAACAGGGAGGCCAGCTGAAACGGGCGAAACAGACAGCGAGGCGAAGGTGGCAGGAGGACAGGGACCGACCAGCGAACAGAGGCAAGAAGCGGGCCCCGGCTTGCGCGACGGGAGGCCGCGCGACGCGAATGAGGTCCGACGAGCCTTGCTGGGGGCGTCGGCTAAGCTGGCGCGCCGACCATGACATGCCGGCAAGTGCGGGCCAGCTTCACCGACCGCGACATCACCGTCTATCAGGCGTACTCACCGCAGATCGCCGACGCCGCCGTCGCGGCCGGCACGTTCGTCGCGCCGTTCAAGCGCGACCGGATGACCTGGATCAAGCCCTCGTTCCTGTGGATGATGTACCGCTCCGGCTGGGCCGCCAAGCCCGGCCAGGAACGCATCCTGGCCATCCAGATCACCAGGAACGGCTTCGAATGGGCACTCGCCCACGCCGCTCTCAGCCACTACGAGCCCGGCACCTACGACAGCCAGCAGCAGTGGGCCGAGACCAAGCAAGCCAGCCCCGTCCGCGTCCAGTGGGACCCCGACCGGTCACTGACCCTTGCCCCGCTCAGCCACCGCGCCATCCAGGTCGGGCTCTCCGACGAGGCCATCACCCGCTACCTCAGCCAGTGGATCACCAGCATCACCGACATCACCCCGCTCGCCAAGAGCATCCACCGCCACGTCAGCGCCGACGACCTCGACACCGCACGCGCGCACCTGCCCGCCGAGTCGGCCTATCCGCTTCCGGCCTCGATCAGCACGCCTATCGGTGCCACGGATCTTCAGGCTGGCGAGGCCTCGTCATGAACTACCTCGGCGGCGCCGGCGGCTCGCAGCAGCCAGTCCAGCGCGCCGAGCGCGGCCGGCCAGCCAGGGATCTCAACCGTGACGCGCAACGTGCCGTCCGTGCCTATTTCGGCGTCCCACCAGAACCACTGCCGCTCGAACGGCTCCATCCAATACAGCCAGTCCGCCAGAGTCCACCGCTGCTCGCTTTCCGCCCTGGCCTGATCGGCCGGTCCTAGCGTCCGCCACCAGGCCAGCCAGCGTTCGGCGTCTTCGCGCGACCGCTCCGGACTACTGGCTGCTACGAACCACTTCGGGAGGAGCGACCTCCACTCCTCCACCGTTGGCCACTCCGGCCCGGAATGGTCCAAGATCACGGCCAGGACAGACCGGCAGCGATCCAGCACCGTCCGGGCCTCCGAACCGCGTGCGAGCACGGTGATTGCGCCGACCCCGCCCGGCTCTTCGCCCGGGCGGGGACCAGCAGCTAGATGCCGTTGCTCTTCCGGGACGATCACCACTACCCCCCGCTACCCGGAACGATGTTAGCGAGCAAATCCGCGAACAGGTTAGAGCGAAGCCCGAACTGATCAGGGGCCTGGTTAACGTCGACCCGGAATGGGCTATCGGGGAACTGCCGAGCCATCGATTCAGGAACCGACGACGCACGCAGCTCATCCAGATAGGACGTTGGTACCTGGAACGACTTGATCTGCGTGCCCTCGAACCCCTGAGACAGCCGCAACTGCAGGAACTGCTGAGCGCGAGCCTCCTGACCGAAGTTCAAGAACAGAGCATTGTTGCCCTTGATCGAGACATTGCCCGCCGGATCGATATTCAGCCGCGCGTTACCCGGACCCTCAACACGGAACACTCGGGAAAGAGCCGGTCCGGCGTCACCTGCTGCTTCTGGGGCAGCGGCCGTGCTGGTGGCCGTGTCCTGGGCGTGGCCGGTGGGAGCGGCGGTGTCCTGGCTGGTGCCAGCTGGCGCGGCTGGCTGGTCCGCGGTTGCGGTGTCGGCGGCGGGGGTGGTTTCGCCGGGCGGGACAGCGGGGTCGCCGAAGCCGGGGTCGCTGGCGCCGAGGCGGGGGCCCAGGACTTTGGCCGCGCCGCCGAGCAAGCCGCCTTCGAGCCCTGCGACAGCAAGCTGGGCGAGGTTGATGTGCCCGCTGGTGAGGAGCTGGCTCGTTACGTTCCCGCCGACGCCGGCCAGCGTGCCGGCGCCCACGGCGCTGAGGCCGAGCGCGGAGCCGAGGCCCGCGGTCGCCCCGGCGGCGGCGCCGGAGAGGGCGCCGAAGCCGGCGCAGGTGAGCGTCGAGGTGTGAGCGGGGCAGTTGAGCGCGCCGTACAGGGCGCCTCCGGCGGCCCCGGCCGCGGCCAGGCAGCCGACCGATCCGACGCCGGCGGTGACGGCCTCGCAGCCGAGGAACACCAGCCCGCCCGCGACGACCGAGGCCACGGCGGCGCCAAGGCTCGGGCCGAGGTTGTGCGCGACCTGGCTGACCGCGTGCACGGCGTCGGCCGCGACGGCCTTGGCGGCGTCGTAGGCCTGGGCGGCGGCCGAGGTGACGGTCTGCGCGACCTGGCTCGCCGCCTGGGACAGGCCCTGGCCGGCCTGGCTGATCGCCGTGCCCACGTCGCTGACGAAGCTGGTGAAGCTGTTCCACAGGTCCGACAGCGTGCTGAACAGTGACCACTGGCCGGTGGGGTCGAACGCGTCGGCCGGGTCGCCGTCGCCGTACAGGTACCGGTTGAACGTCACCGGCGACAACGGCGCGCCGGCCACCGAGTCGGCCGCGGTGAACGTCCCGGTCGACGGGTTGTAGGACCGGGCGCCCATGTCCACCAGCCCGGTCCCCGGGTCGGTGTACATCGACTGGAAGCCCAGGCTGACCGGCGCCGACCCGGTGGTGATCGCCGAGCCGAACGGGTCGTAGACCGCCGACCACGCGGTCGCCCCGCCGCTGGGGTTGACCAGCCGGCCGATATCGCCGTGGATGGTCGGGTTCACCCGCAGCGCGGCGCCGCCCACGGGCACCTCGGCGAGCAGCATCCCGCCCGGGTCGCGGACCAGGTTGGTGGTAGTGCCGCCGGACTGCTGGGCGGCCAGCGCGGCGCTGGTGCCGTCGTAGGAGGAAGTCTGCGTGCTCCCGCCGGCGGTGCGGCTGGCCAGGCGGCCCAGCGCGTCGGGCGCGTAGCTGACCGAGCCGGCGGCGGTGGAGGCGCCGGTCAGGTCGCCGAACGGGTCGTAGCTGTACGAGTTCGCCCCCGACGTCGTGAGGTTGCCGTCGGGGCCGTAGCCGTAACTGGTGCCGGCCGAGTCGCCGGTGAGCTGGTCGGCGAGGTTGTAGCTGGAGGTGAGGTCGGGCGCGCCCGAGACCGACACGCGGGCACGGTTGCTGTCGGAGTCCCAGCCGTAGGTCGTGGTGGAGACCGTGGTGCCGTTCCGGGCCAGCGCCGCCGACACCAGCCGCCCGGCGTTGTCGTAACCGAACGTGGTGGTGTTATCGGCCGAATTTCCTGGCGGGTTCTGCTTCAGCGTGGCGATCTGGCCGTTGGCGTTGTAGGTGGCGGTGCTGCCGTCGATCCCCGTCAGGCGGCCGTCGCCGTCGTAGCTGAAGCTCGGGCTGTCAGAGCCGCCTGCCTCACTGGTGATCTGGGCCGCGTGGTTGTAGTACAGCGAGACGCTGACCGGCCCGCTGATGGTCGAGGGCAGGCCGCCGCTGTTATACGCAATGGTGGTCGCGGTTCCGCTGGGCGGGGCGCGGGTGGTCAGCCGGTGGGCGGCGTCGTAGCTGTAGGTGGTGGTGCCCAGTGCATCGGTGCTGCTTTGCATCAGCCCGCGGTTGTCGTAGGCCCAGCTCAGCGATGCCGGGTTGACGGGCTGGCCGGTGACGCT
The DNA here is from genome assembly GCA_035636335.1 of Streptosporangiaceae bacterium. GTDB lineage: Bacteria > Actinomycetota > Actinomycetes > Streptosporangiales > Streptosporangiaceae > Chersky-822. The sequence goes on along the minus strand of DASPZH010000240.1, from coordinate 5,103 downwards.
GGCGCTGGTCATCCGGCCGGCGTCGTCGTAGCCGTAGCTCCGGGTGACGGTGCCGTCTGAGACGCTGGTTTGCCGCCCAGCGTCGTCGTAGCGCATGGTCACGGTCTTGCCGGACGGGTAGGTGATGCTGGCGGGATGGCCGACGCCGTCGAACGTGTAGCCGGTGGTGGCGGTCAGCGGGTTGGTCTGGCTGGCCAGCCGGCCATCCAGGTCGTAGGTGTAGCCGTACGTCCCGCCGCGCGGCAGCGTGATCGTGCCGAGCTGGCCGGCGTTGTCGTAGCCGTACTGGGTGGTGTCGCCGGCGCCGTCCGTGGCCGAGGTGATCCGCCCGGCGTTGTCGTAGCTGGCGGTGCTCGCGGGGCCGCTCGGAGGCGTCACCGAGGTCGGCAGGCCCGCGCCGTTATAGCCGTACGTGGTGGCGTTGCTGAGGGCGTCGGTCACGGTCTTGAGCTGCCCGCGGATGGTGTACGTGTAATTGGTGGTGTACGGGTCGTTCTTCTGCGTGAGATTGCCGGCGTGGTCATAGCTGTAGCTGTAGCTGCCGACGCCGACCCAGTTGGCGGTGGCGAGCTGGTCGGCCTTGTCGTAGGTGTACTGCCAGGTCACGCCGTCGGGATCGGCGGTTGAGCTGATGTTGCCGTCGAGGTCGTAGCTGGTCACCGAGCTGGCGCCGGTGTTGTCCCAGGTGACCGCGGGCCGCCCGGCCGGGTCGTAAGCAGTGTGGGTCTCGACGCCGGTCGGGTCGGTGACCTGGACCTGCCGGCCGTCGTCGTCGTACACGTACTTGGTGTCGTGGCCGAGTGGGTCGGTGGCGGTCACCACGTGCCCGGCGGGGTCGAAGGTGTACTTCCAGGTCTTGCCGTTGCGGTCCTGGTGGCTGGTGACGTTCCCCGTGGCGTCATAGCCGTAGCCGTCGGTATCGCCGGCCGGGTAAGTGATGGTGGTGAGCCGCCTGTCCGCGTCGTAGTCGTAGGTCGTCTGCCGCCCGGCAGGGTCGGTCTGCGAGGTCAGCTCACGGGCGAGGTTGTAGCCGTAGTCGGTTTCCCGGCTGGTCGGGTCGGTCACCGACTTCACTTCGCCGTCGGCGTTGTAGCCGTAAGCGGTGACCTTGCCCGAGCCGTCGGTCCGCGACGCCACCCGGCCGGCCGCGTCGTAGGTGACCACCGACACCGTGCCGAGCGAGTCGGTGGCGGTGACCGTGCGGGCGTTGTCGTCGTAGGCGTAGCTGGCGGTGCTGCCCAGTGCGTCGGTCCGCGTGGCCAGCCGGCCTGCGGCGTCATACGTCGCCGTGACCCCGTACATCGTGTACGGGTACGTGGCCAGCGCGCGGGGACCGAGGACAGAGGTGACGTTCCCGGACGCGTCGTAGGTGGTCTTCTGCACGCCGCCGCGCGGCAGCGTGTACTGGACCAGCCGGTTCAGCGGGTCGTACTTCCAGGCCTGGACCGAGCCGTCGGGCCGGTCGACTTCGACCACGTTCCCGTTGCGGTCGTAGACGGTCTGCGTCACCGCGCCCATCGGATCGGTGACCCGGATCGGGCGCCCGGCCGGGTCGTAGGCGTATTTGGTGACCTTGCCGTCCGGATCGGTGCTGGTCGCGACCCAGCCCTCGGGCGTGTAGGTGCGCTGGCGAATCGAGCCGCGGGCGTCGGTGACCTGGACCGGCCGACCAAGCACGTCATAGCCGGTCACCGTGACGCCGCCCAGCGGGTCGGTGACGGAGTGCAGCCTTCCTTCCGTGCCGTAGCCGTATTGGGTGACGCCGAGCGCATCGGTCACCGATGTCTGCCGCCGGTCATCGTCGAAGGCTGCCGACGTGACGCCGCCGCGTGGCGAGGTGACCGTCTTCAGCGCGCCCCAGGGCGTGTAGGCAGCGTCGGTTTCGTTGCCGAGCGGGTCGGTTACCGACGTACGGAGCCCCTGGCCGTCGTACCCGAAATGCGTCGTCGCGCCGGTCTCGTCAGTGAGCGAGGTCGCGTCGCCGTTGCCGGCGTAGCCGATCGTTCTGACCCGGCCGAGCGGGTCAGTCTGGCTGGTCACCTGACCGGAGCTGTTGTAGGTGTACGTCCAAGTCTTCCCGCGCGGGTCGGCCAGGGCCGTCAGGCGGCCGCTGTCGTCGTAGGTGCGGGAAACGGTCGTGCCGTCCGGCCGGGTCGTCACCAGCGGCTCATGCTTGGAGTTGAACGTGGTCGAGGTGGCGTTGCCCATCGGGTCGATGGTCAGGTAGGCGTCGCCGTGCCCGTCGTACATGCTGACGCTGGCCGACGGCCCGTAGCCCGTCATCGCGACATCGGGGACACCCGTGATATCCGCGACGACGTGCCCCTCGCCGTCGTAGACCACGTGCGTGCCGGTGTCGCCGAGCCGCTCCGAAACCAGCCGGCCGGCCCAGTCGTAGCGCTGGGTGATGACGGTGCCGTCGGCGAGGGTGATCTGGCGCTTGCCGTTAGCGTCGTCGTAGGTGAACGTGGTTCTCCCGCCGCCCGCCTGCTGGATCCATGCGACCCGGCCGTCGGAGTTGTAGCCGGCGGCGAGCTTGACCAGCCCGTCCGGCGCGGTCACCTGGGTGAGATGGCCGTCCGAGTCGTAGCTGTAGGTCTCGGTCTTTCCGTCCACGCCGGTGACCGAGCTCAGCCGGCCACCGTCATAGCTCAGGTCCACCTCGCGGCCGCCCTGATCGGTGACGGAGGTGAGGTTCCCGTTGCTGTGCGCGTAGGACAGGTACCGCCCGGATATCCCGGTCACCTTCGAGACCTGTCCGCCGGAATGGTCGATCGTGAGGTGGTGACCGGAGTCGCCGAGGTCAATGCCGGTCAGTTGGCCGCCGGCGTCGAACTGGTAGCTGACCTGGTTCGGCGAGGTCACCGTCGAGCCGTTCGCGCCGCTGCTGAAGTCCGCCGAGACACCCGGCGCCGGTGTGTAACCCGCCGCCGGGTCCGTGGCGAAATCGAGGCTGGACCCGTCGGGCAGGCTCAGCGTCGACGTGTTCCCGCTGGCCGACACGGCCTCGTCGAACGACGTGCGCCAGCCGGTCCCGGCGTCCCCGCCCGACAGCCGGTCGGACCGGTAGGTGCGGCCGGCCGTGATGGTCTTACCCGCATCTTGCACGGCCACGTCGTCGACCTGGTACGTCAGCGCTCCGCTGTACGTGTCAACCGGCCCGAACCGCGGCGCCTCCGCCTCCCGCAGCGACGCTGGCAGCACCTGCGGCGACGCCGACAGGGCTGGCAGCACCGGGTAGGTGTAGCCGGTCACCTGGTCCTGGCCCGACGGGCAGCCGGTGCTGGAGTTCGACACCGAGACCTGAGGCGTTGAATTGGCGGCGACGTTCGGATCCATGCAGGCCGGCAGCGCCTGGTTCGCATCGCTGCCCCACCAGTTATCCGACCAGTCATTCAGCGACTGGCTCGCGATGCAGTAGTCGTAGACACCGCCCAGCTGGTTGAACCGGACATCGGCCATCGCTCGCGTCGTCGGGCTCGCCCCGCAGGCCGTAGACAAGCCGTTCACCGTGTTGAACCACACACGCGTCTTCTGCGGGTACAGCAAGAACAGGGCCGTGTTGCCCGCAGGCATGTCGAACGTGTTGCCTATTACGTCGAGATGACCGGGCTGCGTTGCTGCCACGCCCATGCACGAGCTGGCGATGTAGTTGTTGTAAATGCCGCCCGAGGCGGTGTTTCCCGTCCCGACCGTAATGGCGGCATTCTGACTCCGCGTGATCGACGAATTGGATACCACCAGGGTGCCGTAAGAGGAGTCGCTGATCTCGCCGTATGCGTAGCACGAGCTGCCTGATCCCCCGTACTTGACATCGGCGTAGTCGAACACCGCGTCGCCGTTCGTGGTCGCGCCCTGAGCCCACCTGCTGACTTGTATGCTGTACCAGTCGCCCGGTGCCGGGCTTGTCGCGTTGCCGTCGCCGTTGCTGTCGCCCATGACCGAGTCGTCACGGGATGACGTGATCACCACGTGGTTGCTCGGGTCACCGAGCGCGAGCAGGGTGCCCCAGACCACGATGGTGCTCTGCGAGCCCCCCATCTTCACGACGGTCCCCGGCAGCATGGTCAGCTCCACGCCCATAGGCACGGTCAGCTGACCGGTCACCATGTACGGCGACCCCTGCGGGCTCCAGACCGTGTCCGACGTCAGCGTCCCGGTCACCTGAGTCGGCCCCGGCGTCGTGACATCCACCACCTTCGGCGCCGGATTCTGCGGCGCGGGCGGCGGCACGGGCGTCGACGCGAACGCCGACACCGCGGCCGAACCCGGCACCGGCAGCCCAGGCGGCAACAACTGCAGGCCGGTCGTCACGGCCGCGCAGATTATGATCACCCGCAGTAACCGCGTGGCGGTCACGCGGGCCAGCCAGGTCGCCGTGCCAAGCACCCGGACCATCATCGCCGCCAGAGCGCGCCGCATTATGCGGCCCGTCCTGCGCCTCGCGCGGAGTGCGGCCGAGCCGTGGCGACCGCCGTGCCCGTGACCGACTCTCGCCAGCATGCGCAACCAGGTCACGACAACCCCTCACAACGGCACCGCATCGATGGCCCACGCGCCGCCCGGCTCACCCAACGAGCGAGCAGGCACGCACACACCTAGCCCAAACAGTGCGAACTCGCCGTGCCAGGAACAAGAGAGACCCAGCGGCAGCAAGCTGCCAATGCGCAGCTAGCTGCCGAGGCGCCGGGTGGCAGCAAGCTGCCAGCCGGTGAACGACTCCGAGCCTGGCCCCGCCCCAACGCTGGCTGTCATCATCGCCGTGAGCGCGAACGGCCCGCCCATAAGGGAAAGGGATCCCGACCAGCCATGGCGCGAGGAGCACGTTGATCTTCATCGTCGCGGTACCGGCATCATGCCGAAAGCGCGGTGCCCGGAAATGCTGCGCGCACCGAAACTGAGGCGCCTGTGGGCTGATCACGCCGCCGCTTGCATCCTTGGTCATGGCGGCGCTCACCATCGTGGGCGTGGCGGGAGTTGCCGCCCGCGCCCGGCGGCATCGGCCGGGCCGTCCTGGCCAGCCTGCACGGCCCGCGCCGGCCCGGATCTGCGCCCGCCGGGTCGAGTCCCCGCTGGCACGCTGGGGCCAAGCGGCCGCCCGGC
>DASPZH010000239.1:0-10580 GCA_035636335.1 Streptosporangiaceae bacterium | reverse complement strand
ACCCTCGCCGCCGCCGCGGAGCAGGAACACCAGCGCGCCGCCGGAGCCTGGCACGCCGAGTGGCTGCCGCTGTCCGATCTGCTCACCCGCACCGCCTCGGCCGCCTCCTGGTCCGCCGACCTCCTCTCCGCCCTCCACATCGACCCAGCGCGGATGCGCGCTAACCTCGACGCGACCGGCGGTTCCCCCCTAGCCGAGAACATCACGACCCTGCTAGCCCCCGCCCTAGGCCGCATTCCCGCCCACGACCTGGTAGCAAACGCCAGCGCCCGAGCCGCGGAAACTGGGGTGAGTCTTACCGACGCACTATTCGCCGACGCCGAGCCGGCGGCGAGGCTCGCCGAAGCCGCCCTCACCCGCCCCGAACTCGAGTCCGCCCTGAGACCGGAGTCGTACCTTGGCGCGACCGCCGAGTTCATCCGCCGCGCCCTGTCCGCCCACGCCGACTGCGACCAAGCCCTCAGCAACTGATCCCGCCACGCCCAGACCGCGAAAAGCCCGCATCAGCTAATCGCCGCAGCTAGTTAGTGCCGGCATCCCGGGATCGGGCGGCATGCCCCCCGTGCCAGGCGTTGCGCAGCAGCCGGCGCGGGGGGCATGCCGCCCGATCCGTCTTTGAAAGGTTTTCCTCGAGACCAGCCCCGAACCGAGAGGAATCCAGATGCACATGACCGACGAAGACCGCGCCCTTCAGGGCCTCCGAACCCGCCGCGAGGTCCTGGGCGACGACCACGTCGACCGGGCGATCACGGGCACGACCGACTTCACCGCCCCGTTCCAGGACCTCATTACCCGCTACGCCTGGGGCGAGATCTGGTCCCGCCCCGGCCTGTCCAGGGCCGAGCGCAGCATGATCACGCTGACCGCGCTCGCCGTCTTGCGCCAGGAGCACGAGCTCGCGATGCACGTCCGCGCCGCGCTGCGGAACGGGCTGACCGCCGGCCAGATCCAGGAGGTGCTGCTGCAAGTCGCGGTCTACGCCGGGGTGCCCGCGGCCAACCGGGCATTCGCCATCGCCGCCGAAGTACTGGAGAATGCTACGTAGTACGCACAGTTGTTCACTTAGCGGCGTGTCGATATCGTTTCGGTGACTGCGGCGAGGAAGGCTGGGTGCGGGGTGGCTGAGATCACGTCGCTGGCCGATGCGATCGCCGCTGCCGTGCACGACGGCGACACCGTCGCGATGGAGGGCTTCACGCACCTGATCCCGCACGCCGCCGGCCACGAGGTGATCAGGCAGCGGCGCCGGGACCTCACCCTGGTCAGGATGACGCCGGACATCATCTACGACCAGATGATCGGGGCGGGCTGCGCCCGCAAGCTCGTGTTCTCCTGGGCCGGCAACCCGGGCGTGGGATCGCTGCACCGGTTCAGGGATGCCGTCGAGCATGGCTGGCCTGGCCCGCTGGAGATCGAGGAGCACAGCCACGCGGGCATGGCCAACCGGTACGCGGCCGGCGCGTCCGGGCTGCCGTTCGCGATCCTGCGCGGCTACCGCGGCACCGGCCTGCCCGGCCAGACGGCCGGCGTCGCCGAGGTCACCTGCCCGTTCACCGGCGAGAAGCTGACCGCCGTCTCCGCGCTCAGGCCCGACGTGACCGTCATCCACGCGCAGCGGGCCGACCGGCTCGGCAACGTCCAGTACTGGGGGATCACCGGCGTGCAGAAGGAGTGCGTGCTGGCCGCGGCCAGGTCGGTGGTCACGGTCGAGGAGATCGTCGACGTACTCGATCCGCGGCCCGGCGCGGTCGTGCTGCCGTCCTGGGCGGTCAGCTACGTCGCTGCGGTCCCCGGCGGCGCGCACCCGTCCTACGCGCTCGGCTACTCGGCCCGGGACAACGACTTCTACCTGGCGTGGGACGCGATCAGCAGGGACCGGGCAACGTTCGGGGCCTGGCTGGACGAGCACGTCTACCGCGCGGGCGGCGCCCGCGTCGCGGACACGGTGCCGGCCAGGGAAACGGTGCCGGCCAGGGAAACGGTGCCAGCCAGGGAAACGGGGAGCGCGCGTTGAGCGAGCCGCGTAAAGGGGGACAGACAGCGCTGAGCTACACCGCGGACGAGATGATGACGGTCACCGCCGCGCGGGCGCTGCGCGACGGGATGACCTGCTTCGTCGGGATCGGCCGGCCGAGCGAGGCCGCCAACCTGGCCCGCGCGACCCACGCGCCGAACCTGGTGCTGATCTACGAGTCGGGCACCATCGGCGCCAAGCCGGGCGCGCTGCCGCTGTCGATCGGCGACGGGATCCTGGCCGAGACCGCCGACTCGGTGGTCAGCGTCCCCGAGATCTTCAACTACTGGCTGCAACCGGGGCGCATCGACGTCGGTTTCCTCGGCGCCGCGCAGCTCGACAAGTTCGGCAACATCAACACCACGGTGATCGGCCAGGACTACGCCGATCCCGACGTCCGGCTGCCCGGGGCGGGCGGGGCGCCCGAGATCGCGGCGGCCTGCCGGGAGGTCATCGTGGTCATCAGGCAGTCGCGGCGGGCGTTCGTCGACCACGTCGACTTCGTTACCTCGGTCGGGTTCGGCGAAGGTCCTGGCAGCAGGCAACGGCTCGGCCTGACCGGCGCGGGACCGCGCCGGATCATCACCGACCTCGGCGTGCTCGAACCCGACCCGGACACGTGCGAGTTCGCGCTGACCGGGATCTACCCCGGGGTTTCCGTTGCCGATGTCAAGGACAGAACCGGCTGGGACCTGCAGGTCGGCCGGGACCTGGGCGAGCTTCCTTCCCCGTCGCCGACCGAACTCGCGGCGCTGCGCGGGCTCATCGCGACGATGCCGGCCGCGGTCGCGGGCGGGGCGCCGGGGGCCGCCGAAGCGTCGGGGACCGCGCCGGCCGGCGCGCGGGTCACCGCGCCGGCAGGAGGAGCAGTTCGATGACCGCCGACACGCACGGCACCGCGAACCAGGGGGCCGCCCGCGACGATGCCGGCGGCAACGGCCTGGTCCTGCCGCGCTACCCGCGGCCCGAGGGGGTCCATCCGCCGCTCGACTGGCCGGAGTACCGCTCCTCCCAGCTTCGCGCGCCGCTCCAGCCGGCGGTGCCGCTGCCGCAGTGGCTGACCGAGGTGACGGGGCCGCTGCTCGGCGCGGAGCGGGTGACCGCGGCGGACGCCGACCTGACCACTCGGCACGTGGGCGAGCCGATCGGGGAGCGGATCATCGTCACCGGCCGGGTGCTCGAGTCCGACGGAAGGCCGGTCCCCGACACCCTGATCGAGATCTGGCAGGCGAACGCGGCCGGCCGGTACGCGCACCAGGTCGACGACCACCCGGCGCCGCTCGACCCGAACTTCGACGGCGCGGGCCGCTGCCTGACCGAGTCGGACGGCAGATACCGGTTCGTCACGATCAAGCCCGGCGCTTACCCGTGGCGGAACCACCTCAACGCCTGGCGCCCGGCCCACATCCACTTCTCGCTGTTCGGCCGGGCGTTCACGCAGCGCCTGGTCACCCAGATGTACTTCCCCGGTGACCCGCTCTTCGCGCAGGACCCGATCTTCAACTCGGTGCCCGATCCGAGGGCGCGCGAGCGCATGATCGCGCGGTTCGACCTCGACCTGACCGTTACCGACTGGGCGCTCGGCTTCGAGTGGGACATCGTGCTGCGCGGCCGCGACGCGACCGTCTTCGAGACGGAGGAGGACACGTGACGCTGCCCATCACGCCCTCGCAGACGGTCGGCCCCTTCCTGGCCATCTGCCTGCCGTGGGCGGACGGCCCGTTCGTCGTGCCGGAAGGCACGCCGGGCGCGATCATGATCACCGGCCGGGTGATCGACGTGGCCGGGGCCCCGGTCCCCGACGCACTGGTGGAGACCTGGCAGGCCGACGAGCGCTCCGGGTTCGACCACCCCGACGACCCGCGCGGCCCGGCCAGGCCCGCCACGACCGGGCCCGCCACGACCGGGCCCGCCACGGCCGGGCCCGCCACGACCAGGCCCGCCACGGCCAGGCCTGCGACGACCAGGCCCGCCACGACCAGGCCCGCGACGACCAGGCCCGCGACGACCGGGTTCCGCGGGTTCGGCAGGTGCCCGACCGACGCGGCCGGCGAGTACCGCATCGTCACGCTCCGCCCCGGGCCGCTGCCGTGCCCGGCCGGCGGCACCGAGGCGCCGCACCTGGACGTCTCCGTGTTCGCCAGGGGACTGCTCGACCGGGTCGTGACCAGGATCTACTTCCCCGACGAGACCGAGGCCAACGCCGCCGACCCGGTACTGTCCGCGATCGCCGAGCCCGCCAGGCGCCAGACGCTGGTCGCCGGCGCCGTTCCCGGCGGCCCGCCGGGAACGTTCCGGTTCGATATCAAGCTGCGTGGGGAGCGCGAGACCGTGTTCTTCGATGTCTGATCCGGCCCGGGGGCGCCGGCCGTCGCGACCGGCTACGCCAACCCGCATCGATGTGGCAGCGTTGTTCGCCGGCGAACATCTGAACGACATCGATGTGGCAGCGATGGTCGCCGGCGAACAGCTATGCCACATCGATGTTGCGGCGACAGCACGCCGGCGAACAACGCTGCCACATCGATGTTGCGGCGATGGCTGAGGCGCGGGCGGGACCTGCCGGCGGTCCCGGGGCCGGTCCCGGGACCGGCAGGGTGGCGGGGCCTGCGCCGCTGGCGCTGACCGCGTCGCTGGACGGGACCTCGACGCCGGCCGGCGCGCCGGTCCTGGTGCTCGGGAACTCACTCGGCACCTCCCGCGCGGTCTGGGACCGGCAGGTCCCCGCGCTGTCGGCCAGGTTCCGGCTGCTGCGGTACGAACTGCCGGGCCACGGCGGGTCGCCCGCCCCCGACCGGCCGTACACGATCGCCGAACTCGGCGCCGCGGTTCTCGCGCTGCTTGACCGGCACGGCATCGAGCGCGCGGCGTACTGCGGCATCTCGCTCGGCGGCATGGTCGGAATGTGGCTCGCGGCCGACTCGCCGGACCGGGTCGCCGCCCTCGGGCTGGTCTGCACCTCCGCCTACCTGCCGCCCGCCTCGGCGTGGCAGGCCAGGGCCGAGCAGGTCCGCGCGGCGGGCTTGGCCTCGATCTCGGCGGCTTCGATCGGAAGGTGGTTCACCCCGGCCTTCGCCGAACGCGAGCCCGCGGTGGCCGCGGCCTTCGCCGCGGACCTCGAGCGCACCGACGTGGCAGGCTACGCGGGCTGCTGCGCCGCGATCGCCGGGATGGACCTGCGCGCGCGGCTCGGCTCGATCACCGCCCCTGCCCTGGTGATCTCGGGGGCCGAGGATCCGGCGACGCCGCCCGGCCACGGCGCGCGCATCGCCGCCGGGATCCGGGGCGCGCGCCTGCTCGTCGTCCGCGGCGCCGCGCACCTGGCGAACGTGTCGTCACCGGAACAGGTGACCGCCGCGCTGCTCGGCCATCTGCCGGCCGATCCGGCCGGCTTGGCTCGATGAGACTTCGTCCCCGCGCGTTACCATGCAGATGAGATGAGAACTTCGGGGCGCAGAGCGAACACATCGGCCGATGCGGGGTCCGCAATGGCTGACGGCCAGCCGTCGCTCGACCCGCCGGCTGACGGCCAGCCGTCGCTCGGCCCGCCGAGGAACGGCCAGCCGGCACCGGACGGCGAGGAGGGCCCCGCCGCCGGCAACAGCACGGCGCCGGCCAGGGACAGCGACTTCGTCCAGTCGCTGGACCGCGGCCTGGCGGTGATCAGGGCGTTCGGGCCGAACCGGGAGCGGCTCAGCCTGAGCGAGGTCGCGCGGGCAACCGGGCTGACCAGGGCCGCGGCCCGCCGCTTCCTGCTGACCCTGGTCAGGCTCGGATACGTGCGCAGCGACGGGCGGGAGTTCTCGCTGCGGCCCAAGGTGCTCGAACTCGGCTATGCCTACCTATCCGGTCTCGCGCTGCCCGACGTCGCCGAGCCGCACCTGGAGGAGCTGGCGGCGAGGCTGCACGAGTCGTCGTCGATCTCGGTGCTCGACGGCCATCACATCGTCTACGTGGCCAGGGTCGCCACCAAGCGGATCATGACCGTGGCGATCTCGGTGGGCACCAGGTTCCCCGCGTACGCGGCGTCGATGGGCCGGGTACTGCTCGCCGGGCTGAGCGAGGAGGAACTCGACAAGTACCTCGCCGAGGCCACGTTCGAGGCGTTCACGGCGCACACGGTCACCGACCCCGACCGGCTCAGGGAGATCGTGCGCGAGGTCGCCGAGCAGGGTTACTCGATCGTCGACCAGGAACTTGAGGAAGGGCTGCGGGCGATAGCCGCGCCGATCCGCGACTCCTCCGGCGCCGTGACCGCGGCCATCAACGTTTCGGCGCACGCCAGCAGGCACAGCCCGGACGCGATGCTGACGCAGATTCTGCCCGCGCTGCGGCATACCGCGGCGCAGATCGAGGCCGACCTGAGGGCCGTCACCCCAGCCTGACCAGCGACCGCAGGCCCGTACTGGAGCCTCGCGCGATGCCGTCACCCCCGGCGTGGCGCGCGGCCCGGATCCATTCTCGCCAGTCTTTGTTGCGGCGGAACGACCGTGAAAGACCCGGTTAGAGTGGTGTTCTTTGGCGATATCACCGATACGTAACGGACGTTGACAGTGGTCGAGAACGCTGATTAAGTTCTACATTGCGTATAGTCGTACGCCAAGCGAACATCCTGCGAGCACCTGTCCTGAAGTGTCGGCAGTCACCGGCGACGCCGCAGCCTTCAGTTCGTCGGCGACCCGCGGGCGCTGACATTCAGAGGAGACGGAATGAACCGTCACGACGCAGACCCCGGGAGACCGCAGGATCAGCCGATCTCGCGGCGCTCCGTGCTCAGGGGCATGGGCGCGGGCACGTTTGCCGTCGGCGCGAGCGGGCTCCTCGCTGCCTGCAGCTCGGGCCTGAAGGGTGGCGGCCCGGCCGGCGCGAGCGGGACCATCAACATCGGCTTCATCACACCGCTGACCGGCCTGCTCGCCGGCTTCGCATCCGGTGACAAGTACGTGCTGAGCCAGATCCAGAAGAGCTCGGCCTACACCAAGGGCATCAAGATCGGCAGCAAGACCTACAAGGTCAAGATCCTCGTGCGGGACAGCCAGTCGAGCCCGACCGTGGCCGGCCAGAAGGCCCAGCAGCTCATCACCCAGGACCACGTCGACATGATCCTGACGACGTCGACCCCGGAGACCACCAGCCCGGTCACCATCGCGTGCGAGAGGCTGCACACGCCGTGCCTGTCGACGGTCGTGCCGTGGGAGTCCTGGTACACAACCCTGGGCGGCAACCCGCTCAAGCCGACCACCACGTTCACGTACTGCGCGATGTTCTTCTTCGGCCTCAAGGAGTTCCAGGGCTGCTTCGCGCCGATGTGGAACCGCATCACCACCAACAAGGTCGTGGCGTGCCAGTACCCGAACGACGCGGACGGCAACGCGTTCCGGGGCGGCTTCGAGCCGCTGATCAAGGCATCGGGCTACACGGTGGTAGACGGCGGCCCGTATACCGACGGCGCCAGCAACTTCACCTCGATGATCTCACTGTTCAAGAACAAGCACGCCGAGGTGTTCAGCAACTGCCCGCTGCCGCCGGACTTCAACATCTTCTGGAAGCAGGCGTCGCAACAGGGCTGGAAGCCCAAGCTGGCGACGGTCGCCAAGGTGCTGCTGTTCCCCGCCGACACCGTCGCGCTCGGCCCGCTGGTCAACAACGTCGCCACCGACTCGTGGTGGGGCCCGTACATGCCGAACACGTCGTCGCTGACCGGCCAGGGCGCGCAGGCGCTCGCCGACGGTTACCAGGCGGTGACCGGCAACCAGTGGGTGCAGTCCATCGGCTCGTCGTACTCGCTGTTCGAGGTGGCCAAGGAGGCCTTCGGCCAGGTCACCGACCCGCACGACACGGCCGAGGTGGCCAACGCCCTGCACCACGTCAGCTACACGGGCATGTGCGGCGCGCTGAACTTCGCGAACGGCCCGGCGCCCGGCGTGGCGATCATCGACCCGGTCGGCGTGCAGTGGAAGAAGTCCACGGGCCAGTTCCCGTTCGAGATGCAGGTCGTGGACAACTCGCTGAACTCGGCGGTGCCGGTCCAGGCCAAGCTCGAGCCAACGAATGCCTGACGCCGCGGGCACGGCCCTGCTGGAGCTGGCCGGAGTCTCCAAGAGCTTCGGCAGGGTCGTGGTCGCGGACAACCTGTCGCTCGACGTCGGCGCCGGTGAACTGGTCGGCATCGTCGGGCCCAACGGCGCGGGAAAGAGCAGCCTGTTCGGCCTGATCGCGGGTGATCTCGCGCCGTCGTCCGGTGAGATCGCGTTCGCCGGCGCACCGGTTACCCGGCTCGATCCCGATGCCCGCTGCCGGCTGGGCATCGGCCGGACGTTCCAGGTTCCCAAGCCCTTCGGGGCCATGACGGTCTTCGAGAACGTGCTCGTCGCCGTCCAGCAGGGCTCCGGCCTGCGACGCCGGCCGAGCTACGCCACCGCCTCGGCCATCTTGGACCTGACCGGGCTGGCCGACGACGCCAACAGCCCGGCCGAGCGGCTCGGGCTGCTGTCACGCAAGCGGCTCGAGGTAGCCAGGGCGCTGGCCACGGGCCCGAAGCTGCTGCTGCTCGACGAGGTGGCGGGCGGCCTGACCGACCCGGAGGTGGCGCAGCTCGTCACGATCGTCAGGGCGGTGCGCGCCGAGGGCGTGGCGATCATCTGGATCGAGCACGTCGTGCACGCGCTGACCGCGGCCACCCGCCGGTTGCTCTGCCTGTATGGCGGGGCGTTCATCGGCGACGGCGAGCCCGAGTACGTGCTCGCGCTGCCTGCCGTGCGCGAGGTATTCCTCGGCACCGAGGTCTCCGCCTCGCTGCACCGGCCCGACGCCGAGGCGCGGGAGACCGAGGCGCGGGAGACCGAGGCGCGGGAGACACAGTGACGGGCAGCACGTCCGCCGGCTCCGCGTTCCCGTTGCTCGAGGTGCGCGACCTGAGCGTGCACCACGGCCAGCTCCAGGCCCTGCACGGGGTGAGCCTGGCCGTCCCGGCCGGATCCGTGCACGCCATGATCGGCGCCAACGGCGCGGGCAAGTCCACGCTGCTGCGCACGATCGCCGGGCTGCACCGGCCGACGTCGGGGTCGGTCCTGCTCGGCGGAGCCGATATCACCGCGCTGCGGCCCGAGCAGCGGGTCGCCGCGGGCGTCGTCATGGTGCCGGAGGGCAGACGGCTCTTCCCGTCGCTGACCGTCGAGGAGAACCTCCAGGTCGGCATGGCCAGCGCCCGGCCGGGACCATGGACGATCGACGCGGTCTACGAGCTGTTCGACTGGATGCGTGACCGTCGCGCCCAGCACGCCGCCCAGCTTTCCGGCGGCGAGCAGCAGGCGGTCGCGCTCGGGCGGGCGCTGGTGGCGAACCCGAGGGTGCTGCTGCTCGACGAGCTGTCGCTCGGGCTCGCCCCGATCGTGGTGCGGCAGATCTACGCGCTGCTCCCCCGGCTGCTCAGCTCGGGCGTCACCGTGCTCGTCGTCGAGCAGGACGTGAGCCAGGCGCTCGCGGTCGCGTCCCGGTTGCACTGCCTGCTCGAGGGGCGGATCACGCTCGCCGGCCGGCCGGCCGAGCTGACCCCCGCCCAGATCGAGAGCGCCTACTTCGGCGCGGCCGGCCGGGGCCGGAACGGCGGCAACGGCTCGCCGGGCGGCGCCGCCGGGCCGGGCATGGCGCCGACGGGGAGTCCCGGACCGCGCGGAGCGGGAGGGGGAAGATGAGCTGGGTCGACGCCGTCATCCAGGGCATTATGACCGGCGGGCTGTACGCCCTGTTCGCCTGCGGCCTGTCGCTGATGTTCGGCGTGATGAACGTGATCAACCTGGCGCACGGCGACCTCGCCGTCGTCGCGGCCTACGTCGCGCTCGGCGTGGTCGCCATCACCCACGTCCCCGCGGTCTGGGCGTTCCTCATCGTCGTGCCGATCTTCGCCGCGCTCGGCTACGTGCTCCAGCGCACGCTCCTGCAGTCCGCGCTGAACCGCAGCGTGCTCACGACCCTGCTGGTGACGTTCGGCCTGTCGGTCGTGATCGAGAACGGACTTCAGCAGTTCCTGTCGGCGGACAGCCACTCGATCGGCATCGGCTCCCTGGTCTCCGACTCCTTCAGCATCGGCTCCCAGATCACGATCGCCTACCTGGACCTGGCCATCCTGACCGTGGCCGTCATCGTGCTGCTCGGGCTGCAGTACTTTCTCTCCTCGTCCAAGCACGGGCGGCTGATCAGGGCGGTAGCCGACGACCGCGAAGCGGCCCAGATCTCCGGGGTCAGCTACCGGCACGTGTTCGGCATCGCGGCGGCGATCGCGTTCGGAACGGTCGCGCTGGCCGGGATCGCGTTCGGCATGCTCAGCCAGTTCGACCCGTCCATCGGCACCGACCAGCTCTTGCTGTTCGCGTTCGAGGCCGTGGTGATCGGCGGGCTCGGCTCACTGTGGGGAACGCTCGGCGGCGGCATCCTGCTCGGCATCGCGCAGGAGATCGGCGCGAACATCCAGCCGCAGGACCAGGTGCTCGCCGGGCAGGTGCTCTTCCTGCTCATCCTGGTCATCAGGCCGCAGGGACTCACGGGCCGGAGGGAGGTCTCATGACGT
>DASPZH010000238.1:0-5807 GCA_035636335.1 Streptosporangiaceae bacterium | reverse complement strand
CGCGCTCGACCGTGAGATGGTCGAGATACCGGCGGACCGCCCCGGCCACCGTCGTCAGCCTGGCGCTCCTGTCATCCGCGCACCCCGCAACCGGTCCCCATCGGCTCAGGCCAGGACCTCGTCCGGCGGCGTCCACGCCATGCCGTGAGCCTCGGCCACCGGCTCGCAGGTCACCGCGCCGTCGTGAGTGTTCAGCCCGGGCGCGAACGACTTGTCCGCGCGCAGCGCCGCCCGCCAGCCGCGGTTCGCGATCTCGATCGCGTACGGCAAGGTCACGTTGGTCAGCGCGTAGGTCGAGGTGTGCGGGACCGCGCCCGGCATGTTGGCGACGCAGTAGAACACCGAGCCGTGGACCAGGTAGGTCGGCTCGGCGTGAGTCGTCGGCGTGGAGTCCTCGAAGCAGCCCCCCTGGTCGATCGAGATGTCGACGAGCACGGAGCCGGGTTTCATCCTGGCCACGAGCTCGTTGCTGACCAGCGTCGGCGCCTTCGCCCCCGGCACCAGCACCGCGCCGATCACCAGGTCGGCATCGATGACCGCGCGCTCGACCTCGTAGCTGTTGGAGGCGACCGTCTGGCAGTGACCCTGATAGATGGCATCGGCCGACCTGAGCCGGCCCACGTTCTTGTCGACGAGCAGCACCTCGGCCTGCATCCCCAGCGCGATCGCCGCGGCGTTCATCCCGGACACGCCGGCACCGAGCACGACGACCTTGGCCGCGTACACGCCGGAGACGCCGCCCATCAGGACACCCCGGCCGCCGCCGTCACGCTGCAGGTGATGCGCGCCCACCTGCGGCGCCATGCGTCCCGCCACCTCCGACATCGGGGCCAGCAGCGGCAGCGACCCGTCCGGCAACTGGACGGTCTCGTACGCGATCGCGGTGATGCCCGAGCCGAGCAGCGCGTCCGTGGTCGCCTTCGACGCCGCCAGGTGCAGGTAGGTGAACAGGACCTGGTCCTTGCGCATCCGGTGGTACTCCGCGGCGACCGGCTCCTTGACCTTCAGGATCAGGTCGGCGGCCCGCCAGACCTCGTCGGCCGTCGGCAGCAGCTTGGCCCCCTCGGCCTCGAAGTCCTCGTCCGGTATCGACGAGCCGAACCCTGCTTCTCGCTCGATGAACACCTCGTGCCCGTTCCTGACGAACTCGTGCACGCCGGCCGGCGTGATGGCCACCCGGTACTCGTGGTTCTTGACTTCCTTAGGAACGCCGACCTTCATGACTTCTGTCCTCCTCGTGTTCCGTGCCAGCCCAGGCCGTACTCAGCGTTCTGGCGCATCGGCGTCGCGCAGCAGGGCGAAGTTGTCCTGCCGCGCGGCGAACGCGGCGAGCACGCCGACCATCATGACGCCGTTGTGCAGGTCCCCGGCCAGAATGCGGGAGACCACCACATCGAGCGGTGCCCACTCGATCGTCAGATGAGCCTCCTCATGGTCGGGAACATACTCGCGCTCGGCGTCGGGAACGCGGGTGAGGCCGCGGGCCAGGTAGACCCGCAGCCGCTCGCTGGTGATTCCAGGGGAGGTGAAGAAGTCAGCCAGCACCTGCCAGTCTGCGGCCAGGTAGCCAGCCTCTTCAAGGAGTTCACGCCGCGCCGTTACCAGCGGCGGCTCTCCGGCCACGTCGCGCAGGCCGGCCGGGATCTCCCAGAGCTGCCGGCCCACCGGATGCCGGTACTGGCGGATGAGCAGGACCTGGCCGGCCTCGTCCATGGCCAGGATCCCGACCGCGCCCGGGTGCTCGATGACCTCCCGGCCGACCTCCTGGCCGTCGGGCATCCGAACCTGGTCTCGCCTGACCTTGACAACCGTGGCGCTGGCGAGTTGCTCACGGTCCACCACGGGCCAGGCATCGACCACGTCGGCAAGCCACGGTGTTTTATCCGCTCGCCTCATGCGGTCGCGACCGAACGGGTCCCGGCGGCGGCGACCGGCTGGCCGGCGGGCTTGACCCTGGAGCGCTCGATCGCCGCCGCGATCAGCCCGCTGAACAGCGGATGCGGCCTGGTCGGGCGGGACAGGAACTCCGGGTGCGCCTGGGTGGCCACGAAGAACGGATGGACGTCGGCCGGCAGCTCGACGAACTCGACCAGGCGCCCGTCGGGTGACATGCCCGAGCAGACCAGGCCCGCGTCCTCGAGCGCGGACCGGTAGGAGTTGTTGACCTCGTACCTGTGCCGGTGGCGTTCGTGCACGATCTCGGCGCCGTACAGGTCCCTGACGATGCTGCCCTCGGCGAGCACGGCGGGATACAGGCCGAGCCGCATCGTGCCGCCCATATCCCGCTCGCCCGCGACCACGTCCTCCTGGTCGGGCATCGTGGCCACCACCGGGTGCGGCGTCTGCGGGTCGAACTCCGCGCTGTTCGCCCCGTCCAGGCCAGCCAGGTTCCTGCCGATCTCGATCGCCATGCACTGCAACCCGAGGCAGAGTCCCAGGATCGGGATCTGGTTCAGCCTGGCGTGCCTGACGGCACCGATCTTCCCTTCGATGCCGCGCACGCCGAAGCCGCCCGGAACCAGGATGCCGTCGACTCCGTCCAGGTGCCTGGCCGCACCGTCCGGGGTCTGGCAGTCGTCGCTCGGCACCCAGCGGATGTTGACCCGCGCGTCGTCGCCGAACCCGCCGGCCCGCAGCGCCTCGGCCGGCGACAGGTACGCGTCTGGCAGGTCGATGTACTTGCCGACCAGCGCGATCGTGACGCTCCTGGCCGGTCGGTGCACCCGGCCGAGCAGGTCGTTCCAGTCGCTCCAGTCGACGTCGCGGAACGGCAGCCCCAGCCGCCTGACCGCGTAGGCGTCCAGGCCCTCGGTGTGCAGCACCTTGGGAATGTCGTAGATCGACGGCGCGTCCGGCGCCGACACCACTGCCTCCTCGTCGACGTCGCACATCAGGCTGACCTTGCGCTTCAGCCCGCCGCTGATCGGCCGGTCGGACCGGCAGACGATCGCGTCCGGCTGGATGCCGATGCTGCGCAGCGCCGCCACCGAGTGCTGGGTCGGCTTCGTCTTCAGCTCGCCCGACGGGCCGATGTACGGCAGCAGCGACACGTGCAGGAAGAAACACCTGTCCCGGCCGATCTCGTGCCTGATCTGCCTGATCGCCTCCAGGAACGGCAGCGACTCGATGTCCCCGACGGTCCCGCCGACCTCGGTGATGACCACGTCGGTCTGCGCGCCGCCCATCTCGATGATGCGGCTCTTGATCTCGTTCGTGATGTGCGGGATGACCTGGACGGTGTCGCCGAGGTAGTCGCCGCGGCGCTCCTTGGCGATCACGCTGGAGTAGATCTGCCCGGTCGTCACGTTCGACGAGCCGGGCAGGCGGATGTCGAGGAACCGCTCGTAGTGCCCGACGTCGAGGTCGGTCTCCGTGCCGTCATCGGTCACGAAGACCTCGCCGTGCTGGAACGGGTTCATCGTGCCGGGATCGACATTGAGGTAGGGGTCGAGTTTCTGCATGCTCACCCGCAGGCCGCGCATCTTCAGCAGGCGGCCGAGGCTGGAAGCGGTGAGTCCCTTGCCGAGGCTGGAAGCGACGCCCCCAGTGACAAAGACGTGCCTGGTCAGGACTGGTCGTGGGGTTAGCGCTGACGTCGCCAAGTTGGCTCCCGTGGTCAGTGCCGGCGGTCGCTGCCCGTCGGTCCACGGGGTCTCAGAATATCAGGAACGGGCGTTACTGACCTGCACCGACACCGGGAGCGCCTCGCCTGTCCGGCCAGAGTGCCCGGCGCGCACCGTTAGATATCGTACATCTGGGTCTCCGGCCCGGCAGCGCCTGAGCTGCCGGCGCCCACCCCGGGGAGGCGATGTGACGGCGAGCGGGGCGGCGATCAGCGGGCTCGGCATGACCAGGCTGGGCCGGGTCTACGGCTCAAGCCCGCGACGGCTCGCGGCCAGCGCGGTCCGGCTGGCGGCGGCCGACGCCGGGATGGCGGTCGCCGACGTCGACGGGCTGCTGATCTGCCCCGGCATCTCGGGCGGCCTCGACGTGGGACTGGCCTCGGTGCTCGGCCTGCGCGACCTGGCCCTGCTGGCAGTGGTCAACAGCTTCGGGGCGTCGGCCGCAACGGCGGTGCAGGTCGCGGCGCAGGCCGTGACCAGCGGCCCGGCGCGGGCCGTGGCCTGCGTGTTCGCCGACACGCCGCTGCGCGAGGGCGCTCCGGCGGGCAGCGCGTTCGGCAGCCACGGCGGCGCGGCCGGCCCGGGCGGCGCGGTAGGCCCGGGCGGCGTGCCCGAGCGGCACGGCCTGGCCGGGCTCGCGGCAGGCTACGGCTTCCGCAGCGTCACCGTGCACTACGCACTCGCCGCCAGGCGGCACATGGAGCGGTACGGCACGACGTCCGAGCAACTCGGCGCGATCGCCGTCGCGCAGCGGCGGTGGGCGGCGGGCAACCCGGCCGCGCAGTACCGCGACCCGATCACGCTGGCCGATCACCAGCGTTCGCGCTGGGTGGCCGAGCCGCTGCACCTGCTCGACTGCTCCGTGGTGTCCAACGGAGCGGTCGCGGTGATCGTCACCTCCGCCGCCGCGGCGGCCGCCGGGCCGAGGCCAGCGGTGCACGTCTGGGGCTGGGGCCAGGGCCACCCCGGGCATCCGATGGCCAGCGGCAGCGACTTCGGCCTTGGCACGGGAGCGGTCCAGGCAGGCCGGGCCGCGATGGGCATGGCCGGGATCGGACCGGCCGACGTGACGATGGGCCAGATCTACGACTGCTACACCTACACCGTGCTGGTGACGCTCGAGGACTACGGGTTCTGCGCCAAGGGCGAGGGCGGCGCGTTCGCCGCCAGCGGGGCGCTGGCCCCGGGCGGGTCACTGCCGGTGAACACCGGCGGAGGCCAGCTATCGGCGTACTACATGTGGGGCTTCACCCCGTTGTCCGAGGCCATCATCCAGGCCAGGGGCGACGGCGGAACCCGGCAGTCCGCGGCCACCGACGTCATCCTGGTCAGCGGGAACGGCGGCATCCTCGCCCATCACGGGACGCTCGTGCTCAGCCCGCATCCGGCCGAGGCGCGCCCGAGCGGCGGCGGTCGCGCGGGCGGGGACCGGGCCGGGAGCAGGAATCCGGCCGGGTGCGGGGACCGGGCTGGGCAGCTCGAAACGGGGTCGGCCGAGGCGCCGGCGGCCGGGCGGGCCGGCCAGGGCGAGGCCGGCGGGCATCTCACGCTGGCCGGGGCCGGCGACTTCGGCATCGTCCGCGCCGACCCCCCGGCCGCCCCGTTCTTCGACGGAGCCCGCCGGGGCGAGCTGATGATCAGGCGGTGCGAGCGCTGCGCGATCTGGCTGGCACCCACGGCGAGAAGCTGCCCCGGATGCGGCGAGGACGCCGACGAGCTGGCCTGGGCCGCAGCTTCGGGCCGCGGCACGCTCATGAGCTGGTCGGTCGTGCATCCGCGGCACGACGGCCCGGTCGCCGTTCCCGCCCTCGTCGAACTGGCCGAAGGGCCGTGGCTGGCCACCGGGCTGCGGCTGAGCGGGCCCGAGCAGCTAGCGGCGCTGGGTGCCGGGCAGCCCGTCGTGGCGGAGTTCGTCAGCCCGGCCGACGGGGCGAGCTACCCAGTGTTCCGCCCGGGCGGCAGCACCGGCTGAGTCAGCACCACCCCGGGCGGCAGCACCGGCTGAGTCGGCACCGCCGTGGCTGCCGCCCGCCTCGCCGAAGCGCGCCAGCGCGATCGCGCTGACCAGGGCCAGCAGGAAGCCGGCGGCCGCGAGCCCGGCCAGCCCCGGCCGGGTCGTGTCACCCAGCAGCAGCACGCCGACAATCGCCGGCGGGACGGTCTCGACCAGGATGACCGATGCCG
>DASPZH010000237.1:0-4461 GCA_035636335.1 Streptosporangiaceae bacterium | reverse complement strand
GCCGCCGCGCGGCGCGAGCCGCTCAGTTCGGCCCTGACGGGCGAGCCGTGGGATGCGATCATCATGGACGAGGCTCACAGGCTGCGCAATCCGCGCAGTGCCTCCGGCAGGCTGGCACGGGCCTTGAGCGCCCGCTATCTGATGCTGCTCACGGCAACCCCGGTGGAGAACAGGCTGCAGGACCTTTACGAGCTAGTCAGCCTGGTCGCGCCCGGCCTCCTGGGCACACCGGCTCAGTTTCGCGCGAAGCATGGGCCCGGCGAGGCGGCGGCACCGCGCAACGTGGCCGGGCTGCGCGCCACGACCAGGGAAGTGATGGTCCGTCACCGCCGCAGCGAGGTAAGCGTGATGCTTCCGCAGCGCCTGGCCGAGACGGTGCTCGTGACGCCATCCCCCGAGGAAGCCGCGCTGTATGCGGGGATCGCGGCGCGGATCAGGCAGGAGGCGAGGAACGCCTCGCAGTCTCGTCGGCTGGCCCTGCGCAGCCTGGCCAGGCAGGCCGGGTCAAGCCCGGCCGCCGTTGCCCCCACCCTGGTCAAAGTGGGGTGGGATGACCTCGGCCGCCGGGCCGCAGCGATCACGGCCACGAGCAAGGCCACCGAGCTGGCGGCCAGACTGCGCGGTGCCGGCCCGGAGAAGGCCCTGGTGTTCACGGCCTTCCGGCAGACCCTGGACGTCCTCGCTAGTGAGCTGAGCAGCCGGGGAATCCCGGCCGCCATCTACCACGGGAGCCTGGCCCGTTCCGACAAGGAGAAGGCGATCCGCGCGTTCCGCGAAGAGGTGCCGGTCTTGCTGAGCACCGAGTCCGCGGGTGAGGGACGAAACTTGCAGTTTTGCCACGTGATGGTCAACGTCGACCTGCCGTGGAATCCGATGCAGATTGAACAGCGGCTCGGCCGGCTGCACCGGGTCGGCCAGACGCAAGATGTGGTGCTGACTAACCTTGTCGCCCGCGGCACGATCGAGCAGCGCATTCTGCACGTCCTCGAAACCAAGATCAACTTGTTCGAGCTGGTGGTCGGGGAGCTGGACATGATCTTGGGCAGGATCGACGACGACTTCGACTTCGAGACCTCGGTGTTCGACGCGTACGTCGGCGCCCGCGACGACACCGAGTTCGACGAGCGACTGGCGGAGATCGGGGAGGGTCTGGCCCGGGCCAGGACGGAGTACCTGCGGGATCGCTCGTGCACCGATGATCTGATCGGGCAGGAGTGAGCGTGGCGTGACGATGGATAGCGCGCTGGCGTTCTGGCTGAGCTACATCGAGTCGCGCGGCGGGCTCTGGGAAAGGTCTGGCGACAGCGCGCTCGTGATGATCCCGCCGCAGCTGCAGCGCAGTCTTGGCCTGGCGGAGGAGTTCGCCGTGACCGAGCATGCCGACGTCGCCCGCGAGGATGGAGTCACGCTCCTCGGGGCCGGGCACCCGCTGCTGATGACCGCCGCGGAGGACGTCCTGTCGGCCGACGATGCCGGCGTGCTCAGGCTGGCCGTCCCCGCCGCCGCGCCGCCGGACGGTGAGCGGCTGCTGGAGAAGGCGCGGGAGACGTTGCCAGTTGATCACGGCCGGGTCGATGCCGGCGGGCTGGTAGAGCGGAGCATGCGGCAGGTGCTCCGGGTCGGCGCGATGGTGACCTATACGGCGTCCGCGGACGACCGGTTCTGTGAACGTGCGGAATGCTGGGTGGACGTCCCTTCCGGGCACGAGTTGCCAGAACAGGCCGTCAGCCGGATGCGGCGGCTCGCCGCGGAAGGCTCGCCCGAGTGCGCCGCACCGGACCTCGGGCCGGTCCCGCCAGCCCTGGCGCAGGCCCATCGTCTGCTTGACCAGACAGCCGCTGGCCGGTGCCGGGTACTCGCCAACGGGTCGGCGCGCGCAGCCGCGGACGCGGAACTGGCGAGGGCCAGGAAGTACTACGCCGAGGCACTCGCCTCGCTGGCCAGGCGCCAGGCAAGCGCCGCCCCGGACCGGCAGGCGTTGCTGGCGGCCCGCGTGGACAGCGTCCGGGCGGAGGAAGGGCGGCGGCTGGCCGAGATCGAGGAAAAGCACACCCCCCGGCATGAAGTCCGCCCATACCGGCTGCATCTGCTGTGCGTCCCGGCCCTGCGGTTCCCGGTTGAGGTGATGCGCGGCGCGCGGCGCTTCCCGCTGATGCTGGAGTGGTTGCTGCCTGCCGGCATGTTCGCGCCGGTGCGCTGTCCCGCCTGCGGGGCGAACGCCGCAAGCTGGCCGCTTGTCGCGGCCAAGACCCACCTCGGCTGCTCGCGCTGCCTGCCCAACGTGACCGCGCGCCGCGCCGGGCAGCAGCCTGCCACCGTCCCCGCGCCCAGGCCCGCGGTTCCCGCGCGTGCTGATGGCCAGAGAAAACGATCGATGCCGGACTCAGCGAAGCGCCCGCCGGCGAACACTGAGCAGGGCAGCGCCCGGGCCGCGGACGCGGTAGCGCGGCCGGAGCTCACACCCGCATCCTCTGGGCCGATGGCCCCGGCCGTCAGGCCCAACCCGCTCGGCCACCAGGCACTGACCAAGATCGGCGACAAACTGGCCATGGAATTCTGGTCGGTGACCGGCGAGGGCAACCTGCGAGCGCTGCGGCGGCTCTGCGCTCCCGGCTCGCCGGCCGCCGCCGCCATCCGGCTGTACGGAAGTGCCGGGCCGACCGTCGCAGTTGGCCTGGCAGCAGGCGAGCGTCCGGAACGCCTGACCTCGGCCACCGCGAACCGGCGCGACAGCGACGTCGCGGATACTGGCGGATCGCTGCACACCGGCCGTGCCACCTACAATTACCTGCTGCGATGGCACCAGTACACCCGGCTGGTCACCGAGGTGCTCCCGTTCGCGAGCCGGGTAGGGTCCCGGATGCCATCGCTTGAGTGGCTGCTCGGATCAGCCTCGGCGCGCGTGTTCCACGAACTGCCCGAGCCCGGCTGCGATCTCGACCCGGTGGCGATTCGGCTATGGCGGAAGGTCCCCCCGGCGCACGGGCTCCCGCTCGCGCTGCGCTGCCTGGCCGCGTGGTGGCGAATCAGCGACGGAACCGAGCTGCTGGCCGTGCACCGGCCAGGGGTGCTGGCCGCCGCCATCCACCGGATGGTCGGCTACCGGGCGGGCGAGGCCGGGACCAGCTACGACGCGATCGCCGAAGCGCACCGGGTCGCGGCCGCCGACACCCGCGCGGTCACCCCCCTGCTGCAAGCCCGGCTGAAGCTGTCAGCGCGGCAACCCTGGTAGCACGCACATGCCGGCCACACCCTGCTTGCTGCCGCCCGCACCCGATTGCTGCCGCCCGCACCCGACCCGGAGAGAGCACCGATGAGCGACACCGCGAACGCCGACCAGTACGCCGCGTGGAACGGCGACTCGGGGCGACGCTGGGCCGACGACGCCGCCCGCCGCGACATGGTCCTGGTGCCCGTCGCCGACGCTCTGTTCGCCGCCGCCGGGCTCGCCCCGGGTGACCGCGTTCTCGATGTCGGATGCGGCTGCGGGGCGACCACGCTCCGCGCGGCGCGGGAATCCGGACCGGGCGGGTCCGCGCTCGGGATCGACCTGTCCGAGCCCATGCTGAACGTCGCCCGCCGCCGCGCCAGGGAGCAGTCCGTCGCCAACGTCAGGTTCGAGCACGCCGACGCGCAGACCTACCCGCTGCCGGAGGCCGCCTATGACATGGCGATCAGCCGTTTCGGCACGATGTTCTTCGCCGACCAGTCCGCGGCCTTCGCCAACATCGCGCGGGCGTCATGCGCCGGGGCCGCGCTGTGCCTGGCGACCTGGCAGCCGCGGGCGGCCAACGACTGGCTGACCATCCCTGGCGGGGCCCTCCTGCGTTACGCCACGCCGCCCGAGCCGCCCAGCGGCCCCGGCATGTTCTCCCAGTCCGACCCGGCCGCGCTCGCGGCCATCCTTACTGCCGCCGGGTACGAGAGCGTGCGGTCGACTCCGGTAACGGTCAGCCTGACCATCGGCGCCGACCCCGGCGAAGCGGCCGACTACGCCGCGGCGAGTGGCCCGGGCCGGGTGCTGCTGGACACGGTCGCAGACGACGACCGCGCCGCCGCGATGGACGCGCTCCGGGCGGTCCTGGCCGAGCACGCCGGGCCGGCGGGAGTTCGCCTCGATGCCGCGATCTGGCTCACCACGGCCATCAGGCTGGCGTGACCCGCGCCGTGCCGGCGCCGTCCCCCGCCGTAACGCCTGCGCGCACGACGGCTCGTCAGGGTCCTGGCTCATGAGGCGAGCAGCGGCTGCGCGGGCCGAGGCGCAGTCCTTCGACCGGGTCGCGGCCGACTACGACCGGCTTGGCGAACTCCAGCCCAACCGGCGGACCTGCACGACGTGCACGCCGACGGCCGGTATGACCTCGTGCTCAGCGCGCTCACCCTGCACCACGTCCCCGACCTGCACGCGGCGCTGCGCCAGGTCAAGTCCCTGCTCGCACCCGGCGGGCGCATGATCGTGGT
>DASPZH010000236.1:0-2144 GCA_035636335.1 Streptosporangiaceae bacterium | reverse complement strand
CGACCCGGCCCGCGACGAAGAACTGTGGCGCTATCTGGTGATGGCCGCGCAGAGCCTGGTGAACCGGCCGCCCGAGGGCGGCCCGGAGCCGACTAGCGGCCAGCGCGACCTGGGCCTGTCGTCGGCCTGAGCCCTGGCCGCCGGCCCTGGCCGCCGGCCCTGGCCGCTAGCCCACCCGAAGGGCTCACTTCCCCTAGGTTTGGGCCCCTCGCTGCGCCCGATTCGCGTTCTATCGGGTGGTTCGTGCGAGACCAGATCCGGGGAAGTCGTGTGCTGGGCCCGCGGGCAAGGCGAGCAGCAGGGTCGGGCGACGGGATTCCGGCCGGCCCCCGCTCCGGGCGGGTTCGCACGCTGCCAGCCGACAACGCGAAGGATTTAGGTCAGTGGGCGGCCACAAATCCTTCGCGTAACCCAGAAACCTTCGCGTTAATCGCGAGGGCCCGCAGCGCGGGCGAGGGCCGCAGCGCGGGCGAGGGCCGCAGTGCAGGCCGCGGCCCGGGCGGGGAGGCCGACCCGCGCGGGGCGACGTTGGGGCCAGCGGCCGGGCTAACCGAATACTCGGTCGGGGACGACCAGGACGGCGGCACGGCGCTCGGCGGCCATGACCCGGTCGTACTCGTCGAAGTCCTCGTGCGTGCCGCCGGCGGCGGTGAAGATCTCGCGCAGCAGCAGCCTGAGCCGCTCGGGTCCGATGCCGTCCACGGGATCGTCCGGCCCGGCGATCTCGACCGGCCCTTCGACGCCCGCCCACCGCCATCCGGCCCGCAACACCACCGATGCCCTCGGCCTGGCGCGCAGGTGCGCCAGCTTGCGGGCCTGGCCGTGAATGACGAGGGCGACGACTCGCTTCCCGGTGATCGGATGGTCGATCACGCCGGCGTTGACCACGGACGGCCGTATCCGGCCGTCGGGGCCGATCACGGTCATCACGACCAGGCCATGATCCTGCGGCACGAGCGCCTCGAAGTCAGCGAGATCAGCCATCAGCACTCCTTAGCTCGGTAGCTCGGTAGCTCGGTAGCTCACTGCCGTACGCCGCGATCTGCCGTGGCGGCCGGCTTTCATATCTGCACGCGCTTGCTCGCCGGGTCATAAAGCGGCCGCAGCGATGCCCTGGCCGGGTACACGGCGTCGCCGATCTGGACCGTCCACTCCCCCGAGTCCAGGTACTTCTGGTCGATCGGCTCATCCGCGTCGATCATCGCCAGGCCGACGGCCCCGCCGAGGGTGAAGCCGTAGGACGCGGAACGGATATACCCGGCTGGCCGCCCGTTGCGACTCACGATCTCGGCGTGGAACATCAGCGGCTCGGGGTCGCTGAGCAGCACTTGGACCAGCCGTCGGGTCAGCGGGAACTCGGCCTTCCCGGCCAGGACCGCCTCACGGCCGATGAACCCGCCCGGCTTGTCGAGTGCTACCGCGAAGCCCAGGCCCGCCTCGAGCACCGAGTCGGTGTTGTCGATGTCGTGGCCGTAGTCGCGGTAGGCCTTCTCCATCCGCAGGCTGGACAGCGCCTTCAGGCCGGCGTGGCGCAGGCCGAGCGGCTCGCCCGCGGCCACCAGCCGGTCGTAGACGGCCACGGCCTGCTCGGCCGGGATGTGCAGCTCGTAGCCGAGCTCGCCGAGGTAGGTGATCCTGATGCACAGCACTCGGGCGAACCCGATGTCGATGTAGCGCGCGGTCCGGAACCCGAACGCGTCGTTCGACATGTCCGCGCTGGTCACGGCCGCCATCAGGTCACGCGACAGCGGTCCCTGGACGTTGATCTGGGCGTAGCCGGACGTCACGTCGGTGACGAAGGCATGTGAGTCGCCGAAGTGCCGGCGCATCCAGGTCTCGGCGTGCCGGTGCGCCGTGTCGGAGGCCACGACGAAGAACTGGTCGTGGTCCAGCTTCGTGACGGTCAGGTCGGCCTCGAGCGTGCCTCGCTCGTTCAGCCACTGGGTGTAGGTGATCCGGCCTGGCTCGGCCGCGACCTGATTCGCCGAGATCCGCTCGAGCTCGCGGCCCGCGTCCCTGCCCTGGACCAGGAACTTCGCCATGAACGACATGTCCATCACGATCACGCCGTTGCGCGTGGCGTGGTGCTCGGCCTCCCAGTAGCCGAACCAGTGCGGGCGCCCCCAGGTCAGCTCGCCGACCTC
>DASPZH010000235.1:0-4101 GCA_035636335.1 Streptosporangiaceae bacterium | reverse complement strand
CGTGTCCGGCAGGTCGGTGACCGACCCGCCTGCCGAGATCACCCGCAGCCCGCAGCAGAACACCCCCGCCGCGCCGTCCGCGCCCACCGGGCCCGCCACGTGCTCGAACAGCATCCGCAGCGGATCAGCGCCCAGCTTCCGCGGGCACCCAATCTTGCTCGGGGATGACTTACCGGGCCTGGCCGGACCCCGCGCGGCGGCGGTTACCGTCACCTTCACTCTGAACTGGCGTCGGCCCGGTGCCCAGCCCTGCTGCCCGATACGCAGCAACCGGACAGCC
Source organism: Streptosporangiaceae bacterium (assembly GCA_035636335.1). Taxonomy (GTDB): domain Bacteria; phylum Actinomycetota; class Actinomycetes; order Streptosporangiales; family Streptosporangiaceae; genus Chersky-822. Next base: position 3,821 of record DASPZH010000235.1, on the reverse strand, counting down.
TTCAACTGCAGGTCGCCGCTGAGCAAGCCACCCACTCTCAGGCGGGACCCACGCCATCCCGAGCCTGGCGTAGACCTCCTCCTCGGTCGCGGTGACGATCAGGTCGCCGCTGGACGCGTCGAACAGGCCGTACTCGGACAGCTTGAGCTTCCTGCGCACCGCGATCTCGCGTACGGCCACGTTGTGCGCCTGCGAGCCGGTGAAGTACTGCAGGGCGGTGCCCCAGCACCCGGGCGGGACCACCCGCAGGTCGACACCGATGCTGCCGCCCTGCGCGTGGTGACCGGTGCTGACCCGCACCGACGTCTTGGTGTCGCCGTGCGCGACCACCTCTGTCACCTCGGGCAGTTCCACGATTTTTCGCATCAACGGGCCCGAGTCGCTGGCCGCCGCGAGAACGTCGACGTCGCCGATCGTTTCCGCAAAGCGCCGCAGCGAGCCGGCGTGCTCGCATCGCTGGCAGCCTGGCACCGCTCCGATCACGGCGACGATCCGCTCGGCGACGTCGGACGCGACGTTCAGCGGCACCCGCTGTCCGAGGCTGCGGGCCAGCTCGATGCCGCTCCGCAGCTTGTCCTCGCTCCTGGGCCCGAACCCGCGCAGGTCCCGCAGCCGTCCCTGGTCGATCGCGGCCGACAGCTCGGCAACGGAGCCGATCCCGAGCTCCCGGTAGAGCTGGAACGCGCGCTTCGGCCCGAGCGCGGGGATCTTCGTCATCTCCCTGACCCCGTCGGGCACCGTGGCGCGGAGCTCCTCCAGCGCCTTGATCGTGCCGGTCTGCTGGAACTCGGTGATCTTCGCCGCGATCGACCAGGGACGGCGCCGGGAATCTGCCGCATGCTCGTGGAGTCGAGCAGGCTCACGTCGCCGCTGAAGCCGGCCACCGACTTGGCGGCCTTCTCGTAGTTGCGGGCGCGGAACGGATCGCTGCCGGAGTCAGTAGCTCCGCGTACTCCGCCAGCATCGCGGCGACCATCTCGTTGGGCTGTGGCATACCGGCATTGTGCTCCGGGCCGAGGCGGCTCGCCGTAAGGCCCTTACCCGAGCGCGGCCAGCGCCGCCTGGATCTCGGCCCGGTGGTTGGTCCTGCGGTCAGGTCGTCCACGATGTCGGTGTTCACGGCGACGGGCTTGCCCGCCGCTGTCGTGCCTCGTCGATGGACTGCGGGTGGGCCGCGGGGGTCGTGTCGTCCGTCCTGCCGCCGAGCCTAGAGCCAGGAGGGGGCAGGTAGGCATCCGTATCGCCGGCTGGTTCCAGTTCCGGCCGCTGTGGGACCATATCTTGGCAACCGACCCTGACCTCTTCGACTGATTGGCCGACGGTTTGAACCAGCCGCCTGAGTCCTACCAGCCTGAGTCCTACCAGCCTGAGTCCTACCAGCTTGAGTCTTACCAGGATGAGATCTACCTCGGCGGGGTCGACGGCGCGACGCCCGTCCTGCCGATGAACCTGGCCGCGCTTGAGGACCTCGCCCGCGGGCGGATGGCGGCCGAGTCCTTCGACTACATCCGCGGCGGGGCGGGCACCGAGGACACGGTCAGGGAGAACGCGGCGGCGTTCCGGCGGTGGCGGATCGTCCCCCGGGTGCTCACCGACGTCAGCGCCGCGTCGTACGCGAGCACGGTGCTCGGCACCCGGCTCGCCGCACCGATCCTGCTCGGCCCGGTGGGCGTGCTCAAGATAGCCCACCCGGAAGGCGAGGTCGCGGTCGCGCGGGCGGCCGCGGCGGCGGGCGTGCCGATGGTCATGTCGACCGCGGCATCAGTCACGATCGAGGAGGTCGCCGAGGCCAACGGTGACGGCCAGCGCTGGTTCTAGCTGTACTGGCCGAAGGACAGGGACGTGGCGGTGAGCTTCCTCGGCCGGGCCCGGGCCGCGGGGTTCGGCGTGCTGGTGCTGACCCTGGACACGCGGCTGCTCGGCTACCGGCCGCGGGACCTGGACCGGGCGTTCCTGCCGTTCCTGCGCGGTATCGGCACCCAGAACTACTTCAGTGACCCGGCCTTCGCCGGCGCGCTGCCCGGACCGGCGGCGCAGCACCGTGAGGCGGCCATCGTGCGCTGGGCGCAGGTGTTCGGTGACGCCTCGCTCACCTGGGCCGACCTGCCGTTCGTGCGGGAACACTGGGACGGGCCGATCGTGTTGAAGGGCATCCAGTCGGCCGCCGACGCCGAGCGGGCGGCCGACGCCGGGATGGACGGGGTCGTGGTCTCCAACCACGGCGGCCGCCAGGTCGACGGCGGCATCGCGGCGCTCGACGCCCTGCCGCCGGTCGCGGCGGCCGTGGGCTCCCGGCTGGCGGTGCTGTTCGACAGCGGCATCCGCGGCGGCGCCGACATCGTCAAGGCGCTGGCGCTCGGCGCCCGCGCCGTGCTGATCGCGCGGCCGTACGCGTACGCGCTCGGGCTGGCCGGCGAGGAGGGAGTCCGGCACGTGCTCCGGGCGCTGCGCCAGGACTTCGAGCTGACCATGCGCCTGGCGGGCCACGCCACCCTGGCCGACCTGACCCCCGGCGCCGTGACCCGCGTCCGCTGACCGGTTCACGCCGGTTCATGCCGGTCATGCCGGTCATGCCGGGCGGCGGCTGCCAGGGTCGCGCCGATGGATCCGGGGATCCATCCGGCCACTCCGGATGAATCCCCGGATCCATCCGGTCGGGGGTCGGTCGGGGGTCGGGCGGAGACCGGTCGAGGGCGGGTGGAGGCCGGGCGGGCCGCGGCTCACAGTTCGCCGACGTTGACGACGATGGCCTCTTGGGTGGAGCGCGCGATCACGACGACGGCATCGGTGTCGGACGACGGGTTCTCCTCCCGGTGACGGGAGTGCGGCGGGACCCAGATGTAGTCGCCTGGCTGGGTCTCGAGCCTGACGAGGTCGCCGGAGGCGGCGTCGCGGTGGACGAACACCGGGGTGCCGGACACCACGTAGATGCCGGTTTCCGAGTCGCCGTGGTGATGATCGCCCGATGACACCCCGGCCGGCAGGACCGTCCGGCCCATCCAGATCGACCGGGCGCCGACCAGGTCACCGGAGATCGCCGCCGCGCGGACCATCCCCGCGGTCTGTGCGGTCGCGGCGGACAGGTCGCCGCCGCGGATCAGCCGCAAGCCGGACCTCGACGCCGCCGCCGGATCAGGCATTCTCGGCCGGCTCCAGGGTCAGCGAGACCGAGTTGATGCACCACCGCTGGTCGGTCGGGACGTCGTAGCCCTCTCCTTCGAACACATGGCCCAGGTGCGAGTCGCAGTTGGCGCACCGGACCTCGGTCCTCGTCCGGCCGAGCGAGCGGTCTTCGAGCAGCACGACCGCGTCGCCCTCCCTGGGCTGGTAGAAGCTCGGCCAGCCGCAGTGCGACTCGAACTTGGCGTCGGAGCTGAACAACTCGGCCCCGCATGCCCGGCAGCGGTAGACGCCGCGCGTCTTGGTGTCGGTGTACTCACCCGTGAAGGGCGCCTCCGTGCCCGCCTGGCGAAGGACGTGGTACTCCTGCCGAGTGAGGCGCTTGCGCCATTCGTCCTCTGAAAGCTGCGTATTCCCCATGACGACGAGACTACCGGGCTGGGTCAGGCGGTCGGCGAGCCATCCGGGGCGGTGTCGGCCAGGCTAGCCGCCGGGCTCGCTACCGGGCTCGACGGCGCCGCCGCGGGCCTGGGCGCCAGCGGGCCCTCGAGGACGTCGTCGGGGTTCAGGTATCGGAAGGCCAGGGCGGCGGCCGTGGCACCGAGCAGGGCGCCAATCAGGTAGATGTAGAAGTTGCCCCAGTTCAGCAGGCCCATCAGCAGGGCGCCGAACACCACGGCCGGGTTGAACGCGCCGCTGCT
>DASPZH010000234.1:0-7974 GCA_035636335.1 Streptosporangiaceae bacterium | reverse complement strand
TGAGCGCCGAGCTCCAGGTCCCGCTGGCCTTAATCTCGGCGATCCGGGCCTGGGCGGCCGGGGGCAGGCCCCGGCCAGACCATGGTGAAGTCACTGTGAACGTCCTCCGCGCCTGGTGCGCCGCGACTCCCGACTCTACTGCGCCCGGTTCGCGGTCGCCACCGGGCTGGCCGCTACCGGGCTAGTCGCCGTTCTGAGCCGCCCACTCCTCGTTGCGGCGCCGCACGGTCTCCAGCGCCCGTTGCGCGTCCTGCTCGGTCGGGTACGGACCGAGCCGGTCCTTGGCCGGGCAGCCCGCATCGGGCTCGACGGCGTGGTGTTTCAGGCAGAACCACCAGTGCTGCTCAGTGTCCATGCGAACTAGACTCTCAGATCATGGTCACGAGTCTGCGGCCCGGCCGCATCTCGCCGGTGCGCCAGGTCCCCGCGCATATCATCCGGCCGGAATATGTTGGCAAGCGCTATCCGAAGATTGGCGAGCCGGCCGTCAAGGACGCCGCGACGATCGAGGCGATGCGGGTCGCCGGCCGGATCGCGGCGCAGGCACTGGCCGAGGTCGGCAAGCACGTCGCCCCGGGAGTCACGACCGACGAGCTGGACCGGGTCGGGCACGAGTTCCTGTGTGCCCACGGCGCCTACCCGAGCACCCTCGGCTACCGCGGTTACCCGAAGTCGCTGTGCGCGTCCCTGAACGAGGTCATCTGCCACGGCATTCCGGACGACACCGTGGTGGAGGACGGCGACATCGTCAACATCGACATCACCGCGTTCATCGGCGGCGTTCACGGCGACACCAACGCGACCTTCCTGGCCGGCGACGTGGATGAGGAGTCCGCGCTGCTGGTCGAGCGGACCCGCGAGGCGACGATGCGCGGCATCAAGGCGGTGGCCCCCGGCCGGGCGCTGAACGTGATCGGCCGCGTGATCGAGTCGTACGCGCGCCGGTTCGGCTACGGCGTGGTCCGCGACTTCACCGGGCACGGGATCGGGACCACCTTTCATTCCGGCCTGATCGTCCCGCACTTCGATGACCCCGACGTGGACACCGTGATGGAGCCGGGCATGACGTTCACGATCGAGCCGATGCTGACGCTCGGCACCATCGACTACGACATCTGGCCGGATGGCTGGACCGCGGTCACCAGGGACCGCAGGCGCACGGCGCAGTTCGAGCACACCGTCCTGGTGACCGCGGACGGGCACGAGATCCTCACCCTCCCCTAGCCGGGCTGAGCCGTGCGGCGCCGGGATCTGGCCAGGCTGGTTCTCTGCGCGCTGCTCGCGACCCTGCTGACGGGATGCGGCCTGTCTACCGTCGGGCGGCGCACGGCACCGGGCTGCGCGGCAGTCGCGGTCCGCAGGAATGGCAACTCTCGTGCAGAGCGTCCCTGACCCGCAGTCCGCGCCGCCTGCCGACCAGGCCGCTCCGGCAGGGCCGCCCGTCGTGGCCAGCACGCCGCGCACGGCGTGCTGGCCACCGTCACGCTGCTGCTCGTCCTGCTGGCAGCGACGGCCACGATGACGCGTTAGGCCAGCGGGCGGTCACGGCCCGGCGGCGACTCGCGCCAGGACGCCATCCCACCAGCCCGGCTCGGACTCCCCGGGCTCATGCGACGCGGCTGAGGTCGCTGTAGCCGCTGCGGCCGTGCAGCATCCGTTTCAGCGCGGCGGGCCCGCCCGCGCGCACCTCAAGGTGCGAGTCCGCGAGCTCGCGCTGCGCCGCGGCGTCGCCGGCGAAGGCACGGCAGCAGCCCTCTGGCTCGATGTTGGCCAGCGCCAGGATCGCGCCGGCACCGCCCATCGGTCCCGCCAGCGCGAGCAGCGCGGACGAGCCGACGTAGGTCTGTCCCGGGTAATGCGCCAGCTCGTCGAGCAGGCGGTCCGCGCTCCCCGACGAGTCCTTGATCCCGGCGATCGCCAGGCCGGGCAGCTCATCCACGGGCACGCCGGGCGCGGAGATCCAAGGCACGTGATAGGCCAGCACGGGCCGGCTCCCCGCGGCCGCAGCGACGGCGGCGAAGAAGCCGGGCAGGTCCGCCGAGCCAGGCGGCGGGTAAGCCAGCACGGCGTCCGCGCCTGCCTGCACCGCCGCCGTGGTCAGGTCCACGGCAGCCTCGGCCGTCGCCGCGCCGGTGCCGGCCAGCACCGGAATCCCGGCCGGGACGGCGTCCCTGACCGCGCCGATCAGGCTGACCCGCTCGGGCCCGGTCAGCATTCCGGCCTCGCCGGTGGTGCCAGCGACCAGGATCGCGCGCATGCCGCGGCCGGCCAGGTCCGCGGCATGCGCGGCCGTGGCCGCCTGGTCTGCCGCACCGGCCCGGTCGAAGAAGGTGACGAGGGCTACCCCTACGCCGGTGAACACCATGTCCGCGCTGCCATCCTGCACGTGCGCCTCCGCCCGGTCAGCTGCCGCTCTCTGGTCAGGCGGCAGACCTGCTGCCATACTACTTTCAGTCGACAATCGACGATTTGCGCAGTTAAAGGCCGGCGGTCCGGTATCTCAAGTACCTGACCGACCGCGGCAGGCCGGACGATGTCGAGTTCACGGAGGTCGAGGTGCCGCAGAGTACAGCAGGTCACCAACGCCGTCGAGATCTCCCACCATGAACGGCGCTGGGTCAGCCTGCCGCTGGAGGTGACTGAGCGATGACCACGACCAGTGCCGTCCGCTGGGGGATCGTCGGCACCGCCAACATCGCCCGTGCCGCCTTCCTGCCCGCACTGCGGGCGGCGGGCGGCATCCCCGCGGCGGTGGCCGGCCGTGACGTCGACCGGACCGAGCGGTATGCCCGCGAGCACGGAGTCGAGCGGGCCATGCACGGCTACCAGAGCCTGATCGACGACCCGGCCGTGGACGCGGCGTACATCGCGCTGCCGAACTCGCTGCACGCGGAGTGGACGATCCGTGCGCTCGAGGCCGGCAAGCCGGTGCTCTGCGAGAAGCCGCTGTGCGGCGCACTCGCCGACACCGAGCGGGTGCTTTCTGTGGCGCGGCGGACCGGCACGCTGCTCTGGGAGGCCTTCGTGTTTCCGTTCGGCGAGCAGATGGGGCGGATCAGGTCGCTGGTGGCCGATGGCGCGCTCGGCGAACTGCGGGAGATCCAGTCTGACTTTCACTTCAGGGTCGGCCGCCCGGACAACATCAGGATGTCGGCCGATCTCGAGGGCGGCGCGCTGCGCGACGTCGGCTGCTATCCCGTCAGGCTCGCGCAGGAGTTCTTCGGCCGCCACGCCGGTGCCTGGGCGGCCCACGAGATGGGAGGCCAGGGCGTCGACGTCGAGACGTGGGGTTCGCTGGGCTACCCGGACGGACGCCGGCTGATGTTCTCCTGCGGGATGCGTCGCGGCTACGACACCTTCGCCCGGCTGCTCGGCACCCACGGGCAGCTTCACGTCGGCAACCCGTTCCACCCGGGCCCTGGTGACCAGGTGACGCTGTACCCCGATGGCGGCGAGTCGTCCGCGTGGACGCCGCAGGTCACCGAGCCCTCCTTCGCCGCCGCCCTGCGCCACATCAACGCCGTGCTGGCCGGAGCCGAGCAGCCCCGGCTGCTCGCCGTCGACACCTCTCTGGCCACCGCCCTGGCGCTGCGCGACCTCGCCGCGTAGCCAGGCGCGATCCCGCAGGCGCGACCTAGTGCCCGGAGAGCAGGCCGCCCGGCAGCCAGCGCAGCCAGCGGGGCAGGTACCAGCTTCGGTGCCCGAGCAAGGCCAGCGCCGCCGGTACGCAGATGCCGCGCACCACGGTCGCGTCGATGAGCACGGCGAACGCCAGCCCGACTCCGATCATCTTCAGGTCGATCGTGGAGAGCGAGGCGAAGATCGAGAAGACGGCGACCATGATCACCGCTGCGCTCGTCACCACCCCGGCGCCGCGCGATATCCCGCCGACCACGGCGTCGCGGGTCGACAGTCCTGCGGACCGCAGCTCGGAGATCCGGCTGAGGATGAAGACGTGGTAGTCCATGCTCAGCCCGAACAGGAACACGAACATGAACAGGGGCACCCAGTCCATGACACCGCCGAACGAGGTGAAACCGAGTAGCCCTTCCAGGTGCCCTTGCTGGAAGATCAGCGTGATCAGCCCGTAGGCCGCGCCGACTGACAGCAGGTTGAGGCCGATCGAGATGAGCGGGATCGCCAGCGAGCGGAACGCGATGAGCAGCAGCACGAACGCCAGCGCCGCGACCAGACCGAAGACCAGGGGCGCGGCGGACCGGAGGGCCGACCGGTAGTCGTGGCTGCTCGCCGTGTCGCCGGTGACGGCGTACCGCACGCCGCTGACCTTCCCGAGCGTGGCCGGCAGGAGTTGGCCGCGCAGCACGCCGAGTGCGGCGAAGGACCGGGCGTCCTTGCCCGCCCCGGCCAGCGGCACCGTCACCAGCACGCCGCGCCCGGTTCCGACCGGCAGCGCGCTCACCGGCCCGTGGATCGGGCCGCCCGGCCACGCTGCCGCCGAGCGCAGGTCGGCGACCGCGCGGCCCATCGCCGGGCTGCGCACGCCCGGCCCGGCCACCACCACCTGCGCAGGAGCCGGACCGCCGGGAAAGTCGCGCTGGATCAGCGCCAGCGTCCTGACCACGGGAAGGCTGGCCGGCAGGTTGATCGCCGGACTGCCGATCCGCATGCCGAGCGCCGGGATCGCGAGCGCGCCGAGCGCCGCCACGGCGAGGGCGCCCCAGAGCAGCGGCCTGCGCACCACCCGGCTAACCAGGGCGGCCCACAGCCGGGAGTGCCCGGCCCTGGTCCGCGCCTTGCCGAAGAACGGCAGCCTGGCCCGGTCCGCCCACGGCCCGAGCAGCGAGAGCAGGGCGGGCAGGGCCGTCAGCGAGCCGGCCACGGCGACGCCGACCACGCCGATCGTGCCGATGGCAAAGCCCGTGAACATGTCGATCCCGGTGAACAACAGCCCGGCCAGCGAGATCATCACGGTCAGGCCGGAGACCACGATCGCCCGGCCCGACGTCGCCGCCGCGGTGCGCAGCGCGGCGTGGAAAGAGGCGCCGGCAGCCCGCTCCTCCCGCTCCCGGCGCAGGTAGAACAGGGTGTAGTCGACGCCGACCGCCATCCCGATGATCAGCACGACCTCCGACGTGCCCGGTCCGATCGGCAGCCAGCGGCTGGGGATCGCCAGCAGCGACACGGTCGTCGTCACCGCGCCGCCGGCCAGCAGGGCCGGGATGCCGGCCGCGATCAGGGCGCCGAAGACGATCAGGAGCAGCAACAGCGTGATCGGGATCGACGTCAGCTCGGCCTGGCGGAAGTCGTGGCTCATCATCGCGCCGGCGGCCCGGTCCACGCTCGCGTCGCCGGCCTCGGCGACAACCAGGTTCGGGTATCTGGCCTGGACCGAGGCGACCGCGTGCAGCGCCCGCGCGACGGTCGCGTCCGCGTTGCCGTGCGGCCCGGCGACCTGGAACGTCACCAGCGCGCCGTGACCTCCGGGCGCGATCATCTGGCTGCCGTGCGGGCCGAGCGGGGAGCGTATGTTCGCGGCCGTGTCCGGCAGTGCCCGCAGCGCGGTCACCACGGCACGGGTGGCCAGCCGCATGGCGGGGTCGGCCGGGTACGAGCGGCCGGGTCCCGGCGTGCGCGGCTGGATCAGCACGCTCTCCGACGGCGGGGTGACGACGTGCAGCCGGTCGAGCATGCGCTCGGCCACGCCGGACCGGCCCGGGTCGTACTGCGGCTGGCTCTGGGTGCCGTAGAGATGACCGGCGAGTACGGCACCGCCGACCACCAGCAGCCAGGCAAGCAGCGCGAGCACGGCGTGCCTGGCACTCCAGCACGCGATCCGCTCGGTCACCGGCCGATGCCGGCCGCGTTCTGGGCCCGCCGAGCCGTGGCGGTCGGATTCGGTTGAGTCCTCCGCCCCGGTTAGCCGGACTGCGGGCGGAGCGCTCAACTGCATCAGAAAACCTTCCGGGGAACGTGCCTTACCCGATCAGCGAGGCGGTGCCCCGCAAAGTTCCCTGGACACTACCTGCGCCATCGTGCCCGCATGACCGCGAATGCGAAACCATGACCTCATCGCGATACCGTTCTTACCTCGGGAAATAAGGCCGGGAGGGAAACGGCGCCGCGGGCGGTCCCAGCCGCGGTGTGACCGAAGTCACCGCGAGGGAGACCCGGGCATGGGCGAAGTGGTACTGGTCAGGCACGGTGAGACCGAGTGGAGCCGGGACCACAAGCACACCGGCCGCACCGACGTCCCGCTGACCGCGGCCGGCGAGGCCGCCGCCGCCGCACTGGCGCCGGACCTCGCGGCCAGGCCGATCGTCGCCGCCTTCGCCAGCCCGGCCAGGCGCGCGGTGCGTACTGCCGAGATCGCGGGCCTGGCCGGCGTGAAGACCGATCCTGACCTGGCGGAGTGGGACTACGGTGGGTACGAGGGCAGGACCACGGAGCAGATCAGGCAGCACAGGCCCGGCTGGTACCTATGGCGCGACGGCGTCATCCCCGGTGACGCGCAGCACCCGGGCGAGACGATCGGCGACGTGGCGGGCCGGGCCGATGCCGTCCTCGCCAGGGTCCGCCCGGCGCTGGCCGACGGCGACGTAGCGCTGGTCGCGCACGGTCACCTGCTCCGGGTGCTGACCGCCCGCTGGCTCGGCCTCGACCCCGCCAGCGGCCGGCTGTTCAAGCTGGACACGGGGACCCTGTCGACGCTGGGCCGCGAGCACGGCGAACCGGTGATCGCGACCTGGAATGTGCCGCCCGCGACTACCGGGTGAGCACGGCCCGCTGCCTGGAACCGCCGGTCAGGCAGATGGCCAGGCCGAACACGCCGACGTCGCGGAGGGTCAGGTCGGTCAGGCCGCCGGTGATGGTCAGGGTAACCACGATCTGGAGCAGCAGCACTGCGGCCACCGCGGCCGCCAAGCGAAATGCCACGCCCGCCGTGATCGCCACGGCGAGGATCAGCAGCACCCAGCCGTGCACGAGCACCAGCACGATCGCGAACGCGGAGGTCGCCGTGACGCCGGGAACATAGCCCGTCCATAGCTGTGGCGCCATCAGCTCGTGGTAGCCGAACCAGGCCAGGACCAGGCCGAGTAGCACCCTGGCGGCGGTCGGCGCCCACTCGGCGGCGAATCGCTGAGCCCGGTCGACCATGTAGTCCCGGCCGGCCGGCCGGCTCGGAAGATGGGTCTTCGTGCTCACTGCACAATCCTTCCGAGCGAGTCGGTGACCACGAGCCCGTCGTCGCCGAGGTTGTAGTCGCTATTGCCCGAGTCGTCGCCCATCGCCGCCTCGATCACGTACACCTTCGCGCCAGCCGGGTAGAACTTCGGGGCAGACGCGGTCTGCCCGGCCACCCCGGCGGTGACCATGATTCCCGCTCCGTGCCGCTGCACCTTGATAACCAGGCCGGTCTGCGCCGCCCTGGCGGCCTGGCTGAGCGGACCCGGCCAGACCTGGAAGGCGTAGGACGCGTACGACTGCGAGCTGAGCTTGGGCCCTGGGGTGGGAGCGGGCGTCGCTGCCGGGCTGGATGCGACCGGTCCCTGCGTCGGCCCGGCGGACGGCGCCGAGGCTGAGGGCGCGGGCTTGGCCTTCGCGGTCGGCGACGCGTGCAGCCCGGCGAGCGCGGCAGGCAGCCCGTTGTGCCGTCCCGACCAGCCGTGCACTCCGAGCATGACGCCCACGATCGCGGACGTCGCCAGCAGCGTGACCCCGCGGGCTCCTACGGTCTCGCCGGCTATGCGCATCAGGCATCACGTCCCGTCGGTGCGGTTGAGGGCACCCGCCACCAGCATGTTCGAAGCGCCCATCCTGTCCAGATCAACTTTCTTGGCGCCACGGAGGTTCCCGCCGCTCATGCGGCAAGCGCGGGGGCGGGCATGGCGAGCAGCCGGCGCGGGATGCGCGTGGTGGCCCGGTGCAGCGCGCGGAGCGCGATCGTGGTGCTCAGGTCGGTGACCGGACTGCCCGGGGCGCCGTACATCCGCCGGGCCCAGCGCGGCAGGCTGG
>DASPZH010000233.1:0-7941 GCA_035636335.1 Streptosporangiaceae bacterium | reverse complement strand
GGTCGCGCTTGACTGCGGCGCCCCCGCCGCGTACCTGGTCGACGACTCCGCGGCGATCGAGCCGGCCTGGCTGGAGTCCGCCTCGACGATCGGGGTCACCAGCGGCGCGTCGGTGCCCGACGACCTGGTCGAGCAGGTGCTCGAGCGGCTGAAGCAGGCCGGTTTCGGCACGGTCGAGGAGGTCGAGGCCGTGCCGGAGAAGATGTCCTTCGCGCTGCCGCGCGAACTGCGCGCCCCGCGTCACTAGGACACGCCCGAGCCCCGGCTAGTCCGCTGGGCCCGAGCCACGGTTAGTCCGCCGCGCTGAGCCCGGGCTAGTCCGCTGCGGCGGCAGGCTGCCGTGCTCCGGGTCGGCGGCGCCATCGGCCTGGCCCTCTCCGGGCGGAAGCCGGCCCGCCAGGCCGGCTCGCAGGTCGCCTATGCACTGCGGCAGCCCGCGCACGCTGGCGATCAGCAGCGCTCCGGCCAGCCCGGCGAACAGCCAGGGCGCCGCGGCGGCGAGGGTCAGGAAGATCCCGGCCGCCGCGAGCCCCGCGGACGCGGCCACATGGCCGACATGCAGCGTGATCAGCTCGCCGGCCGTCACGGCGGCCAGGAAGATCAGCGGCGGCGTGGTCGCGACCAGCAGCAGGTCTTGCCGCCTGGTCCGGCCGGCCGCCGCGGCGCTCCCGGCGGCGAAGCCGAACCCGGTCAGCGCCGCGACGTGCAGCCATCCCGCGGCCAGGTTCGTGACCAGGAAGATCGCGAACATGGCGACGGCGGCGGCCCGGGCGCCCATCGGCGGCCAGAGCTCGCCCCAGGCGAACGCCGGCGCGGCCCTGCGGCCGGTCAACTCGCAGCCCCCATCGCCGCGGACCCGCCCTGGTGGTCCGTGACTGGCTCGTGCGCTCCGTTATCCCTCGCCGAATCGGCAGTTCCGCCGCCGGGAATCCGCGTGATGACGGCGGTGAGCGGTGGCCCGGTCTCGGTGCTGAGCTCGGGCGCGGACAGCGGACGCGGCGCGACGTCGACCGGGCGGGGCGCGGTCAGGTCCGCGTCAGTGACACCGAGCTGGTGCAGCTTGCGCGCGGTGACCAGAACCCGGCCCTCCAGCGTGCCGACCGCCCTGTTGTAGGCGGCGACGGCGCCGGCCAGCGACTTGCCGACGGTCTCGACGTGCCCGCCGAGGCCGGTCAGTCGGTCGTAGAGTTCCCGCCCGAGGTCGAACACGGCGCGGGCGTTCTCCGACAGCGCATCCTGCTGCCAGGCGTACTGCGCCGTCCGCAGCATCGTGACCAGCGTCGTCGGCGTCGCGATGTGCACCTTCCTGGCGATCGCGTACTCCAGCAGCGCGGGCTCGCGTTCCAGCGCCGGGGCCAGGAACGCCTCGCCGGGGATGAAGAGGACGACGAACTCCGGCGAGGGGCTCAGCGCCGACCAGTAGGCCTTGGCCGCCAGCCGGTCGACGTGCTCCTTCAGGTGCCGCCCGTGCGCGGCGAGCCTGGACTCGCGCACGTCCTCGTCGGCGGTCTCCGCGGCCTCCAGGTACGCGGCCAGCGACACCTTCGAGTCCACGACGATGTTCTTGCCGCCCGCGAGCCTGACCACCATGTCCGGGCGCACGGCCCCGGCGCCGTGATCGCCTTGCTCGCCGTGGCAGACGCCCGCCACGGTCACCTGCTCGTCAAAGTCGCACCGGGGGCTCATCCCGGCTAGCTCGACCACCCGGCGAAGCTGCATCTCGCCCCACCGGCCGCGCGCCTCGGGCCGCCGCAACGCGGTGACGAGGGCCTGGGTCTGCGCCCTGAGCTGCTCAGAGGCCGCCGTCGCGAACTTTACCTGCTCGCTCAGCGCGGCGTGCGAGCTCAGCCTGGCCGCCTCGGTCTGGATGAGTTGCGCCTCGACCCTGGCCAGCGTCTGCCTGAGCGGCTCGACCAGCCGCTCGACGGCGTTGCGGCGGGAGTCGAGTTCGCCGGCCGCGGCGAGATTAGCCGCGCGCATCCTGATCTCGCTCACCTCGAGCAGCCGCCGCTGGCTGGCGTCCAGCGCCTGCGCCGACAGCGCCTGGAACCGTTCGGCCAGGTAACCGTCGACCAGCGCCGCCTGGTCCCGGGCCGCGCGGGCCCGCTCGTCGGCGGCGCGTGCCCGGGCGGTGAGGTCGGTTGTGACGCCGGCCATTCGAGTCCGGGCGTACAGGAAACCGATCACCGCGCCGAGGGCCGCTCCGGCCAGGAGCCCGGCAACCAGCAAGATCACGTCCATGTTCGGCCATATTTCCAGCCGGGACCGACAGTCTCGGCCTCCGACACGCGAAGCGGCGATCGTGAACTTCGCTCCGGGACCGCCGTGCGCTCCGGTCGCGAAGATGACGCCCGGCGCACGGCGTCGGCCCTCGCGGGCGTCGGCCCTCGCAGGTGGCCATGCCGCCTAGACTCGACCGGTGAGCCTTGAGATCGGAATCGTCGGCCTGCCCAACGTCGGCAAGTCCACCCTGTTCAACGCGCTGACCCGGGCGACCGTGCTGGCGTCCAACTACCCGTTCGCGACGATCGAGCCGAATGTCGGGGTCGTCGGCATCCCCGACCCGCGGCTAGGCGCGCTGGCCGGGCTGTGCAACTCGGCCCGGATCGTGCCGGCCACGGTCCGCTTCGTCGACATCGCCGGCCTGGTCCGGGGCGCGTCGCAGGGCCAGGGCCTCGGCAACCAGTTCCTGGCCCACATCCGCGAGACCGACGCGATCTGCCAGGTGGTGCGGGTCTTCGCCGACCCGGACGTGAGCCACGTCGACGGCGACGTCTCGCCGGAGCGCGACATCGAGACGATCGCCACCGAGCTCATCCTGGCCGACCTGCAGACGCTGGAGAAGGCGGTTCCGCGACTGGCCAAAGAGGCAAAATTCGCCAAGGATCCGCAACGGAGCGCGGTGGCCGATGCCGCGGCAAGGGCGGAGCGGGTACTGAACGGCGGAACGACGCTGTCCGCCGGTGCCGCCGAGGCCGGCATCGACCTCGCGCGGCTGCGCGAGCTGACGCTGCTCACCGCCAAGCCGTTCGTGTACGTTTTCAACGTCGACGACGCCGAGCTGGCCGACGACGCGCTGCGCGACCGGCTCGCCAAGCTGGTCGCTCCCGCCGAGTCGGTGTTCCTCGACGCCAAGGACGAGGCCGAGCTCGCCGACCTGCCGCCGGCCGAGGCCGCCGAGATGCTGGCCGAACTCGGCCTCGGCGAGCCCGGGCTCGACCAGCTCGCCAGGGCGGGGTTCGCGGCGCTCGGGTTGTCCACGTTCCTGACCGCCGGCCCGAAGGAGGCGCGGGCGTGGACGATCAAGTCCGGCGCGACCGCGCCCGAGGCAGCCGGCGTGATCCACTCCGACTTCCAGCGCGGGTTCATCAAGGCCGAGATCGTCTCGTTCGACGACCTGATGGCGGCCGGCTCGATCGTCGCGGCCAGGGCGGCGGGCAAGGCCAGGATCGAGGGCAAGGACTACGTCATGCGCGACGGCGACGTCGTCGAGTTCCGCCACGGATGAGCATCAGCTGGTGACCTGTGGGTCGCCCCGAAGCCTCCTGCGGCGGGCTCTTCCGTCTGGTCTGGACATGGACGGCTCTAGCACGTCGGCCAGCCTCAAGGCCCCCCGGTGACCGGGTGCGCAAGCCTGTACGTGCCATCCTCAATGACGCTCGGAAAACCGTCGAGCGCAGCCAGCAGGGGTCAATCGGCCAGCGCCGCTCGAAACGTTGACTATTCACAATATGGCGCCATAGCATTGACGCATGGCCCGCATGGTTACATCTGCCACAAATCTCGCAAAGGCCCGCGAGGCGGTCGAAGCGTACCTCGTCAAGCAGCCTTTTGTCACTGACCTTCAGCAGATGACGGTTTCCCCTCTTGGCCAACATTCTTGTTCTGGCCAACCGCAGGTCCACATCGAACCGGGAGCTACGGGAGTGGCTCTCGGGGCCCAGACTTCACGAAATAGCGACCGAGGCCGCCACAAGCACAGACGAAGAACAGAAAGAGGCGGCCACGCGCATCCTCGGATGGCTTGCCGCAGAGACGGACGACAGCTATCTTGCGGCCAATCACAACGTCATGAGGGCCGAGGCCATGGCGATGCTTGCCCGCGACGGGCGCTAAGTGACCTAGCTTGACTCAACCCACTGCTTGGGCGCGCGCAGATGTAGCCGTTGGCCTGCGCCGTCTGGTCACCCGAGACATCGACCACCTTCGAGGTGGTGATGCTTCCGGTGCTCGCGGGGGCCGCGGTAGCGGCAAGCGAGCCCAAGATCAACGCCGTTACCGCGAGCGCGACGCCGACTGGCCTCATGGATCCCTCACGCCAGCCAACGCAACCCAGCGGGCGGGTCGTTCTATGCCGCCGCACACGGCCACACGAGCAACCGCGCAGGCGCAGCGCCCGATCACCCTGATCTGCGGGCCTCCCCGTCTGGACTGTGCCGTCACTGACGACCGCCTGCAAGTTCCGTGCCAGTCACGCGCAAGCGGCTGGTCCCATTGACGGGGTAATCTTCCATCCTTATATTCAAATACAGGCCGTTGCTGTGCCGATGAGCAGGTCTTTCGGCGAAGGAGTCGACGCGCGCGTTCTTCGTTGTCGCAGAAACTTGGCCAGTTCGCGCGCGGAATGGATAAACGATGCACGGCTCTAACTCGCATCGACGGCCCGGCCGCACCAGGCGGCGTGTCGCGGCGCTTCCCATGGCGGGCATACTGGCGGCAGGCATGCTCATCGCCGCCGCACCGGCAGCCCCTGCAGCGACGACGCCAGGGTGTACCTCCACGACAGACTGCCTGTCCAAGATGACACTCGGCGAGAAGGCCGGGCAGATGACCCAGGCCGCGTGGAACTACCTCAAGAGCGACTCTGACATCTCGACCTACGGGCTCGGGTCGCTGCTGAGTGGTGGCGGCGGTGGGCCCAACGGGGCCGGTGGCACGGCAGCACAGTGGAAGAGCATGGTCGACAACTTCCAGAGCTACGCGCTCAACAGCCGGCTCGGGATCCCGCTGCTCTACGGTGTCGACGCGGTGCACGGCAACAACAACATCGACGGCGCCGTCATTTTCCCGCACAACATCGGGATGGGCGCGACCCGTGACGCCGCACTCGTGCAGCAGGAAGAAGACATCACCCGCCAGGAGGTGCTCGGCTCGGGGATCCGGTGGTCCTTCGCACCCTGCGTGTGCGTGGCGCGAGACGACCGCTGGGGCCGTACCTATGAGAGCTACGGCGAGGACCCGTCAATCGGCGATCCGCTGGCCAGCGCCGCTGTGACCGGCTTCCAGGGCACGTCTTTGAGCTCGACATCGGTGCTCGCCACGGCGAAGCACTTCATCGCAGACGGCGGCACCAAGTACGGCACTGGCAGCAGTGGGTACCTGATAGACCAGGGAGACGCCCAGATATCCGAATCAGAACTCGACGCGATCCATCTCCCGCCGTTCACGAACGCCATCAACGCGGGCGTCGGCTCGATCATGGTCAGCTACTCGAGCTGGAACGGAGTCAAGGACCACGGCAACAGCTATCTGATCAACGACGTGCTCAAAGGCGTGGAGGGCTTCAAGGGCTTCGTGGTGAGCGACTGGGGCGGCGTGAAGCAGCTCCCTGACTCGACGTACGCGGCCCAGGTCGCACACGCTGTCAACGCCGGCATCGACATGATCATGGTGCCGGACGAGTACGTCAACAACATCAACGCGATAACCTCCGGTGTCACAAGCGGGCTGATCCCGCAGTCCCGGGTCGACGACGCCGTGACCCGCATCCTGAACGCCAAGTTCGCGCTGGGCCTGTTCAGCTCTCCGTACACCGACAGCAGCTACACCGCCCAGGTCGGATCGGCCGCGCACCGGGCGGTCGCGAGGCAAGCGGTACGCGAATCGCAAGTCCTGCTCAAGAACGACGGCACACTTCCGTTGTCGAAGACCGGCACGTACAAGATCGTCGTGGGCGGCAAGTCGGCCGACAACCTCGGCTACCAGATGGGCGGCTGGTCCATCTCCTGGCAGGGCGGCAGCGGGACGACGACGACCGGCGGCACGACGTTCTGGCACGCGCTGCAGCAGGCGACCGCCGGCACGAACATCACCTTGCAGAACGTCGGCACGCACACGAAAGGCAACTACAGCGGCGACATCGGCATCTGGGTGGGCGGTGAGACGCCATACGCCGAGGGCAAGGGTGACAGCTCGTCACTCGCCTTCGGCAGCGACAACTCCAGCCAGCTCTCCGACCTCTGCCAGCACGTGAAGAAGTGCATCGCGATCCTCTACTCGGGACGACCGGTGATCATCGGCGACCAGTTGCCCAAGGCGAACGCGTTCGTCGCGGCCTGGTTGCCGGGCACTGAGGGCGAAGGCATCACCGACAACCTCTTCGGCGCGGGCTACACCGGCAAGCTCCCCATGAGCTGGCCGAACGCCGTCTCCGATGAGCCCATCAACAGCGGTGACGGAAAGACACCGCTCTTCCCGCTCGGCTACGGGCTGTCGCCGTACTAAAGCCACGACGTCCCCGGACCGAAGGCGCTGCCGGGCGCGCCGGCGTCTGGCAGGGCCTTCGGCCGGTCATCGTGCCCGAGCACCCCGGGCTAGGCGGAGTCGTTTGACGAGCGAGGAGAACTGCGTCGTGGGAACGGTCTCTCGCAGGGCAGGGCTCACCCTTCGAGGCTTGCTCGGCTGCGTAATGGTGGCGGCAGGGGCCGTGGCATGCGCGTCGCCCCAGCACGATACGAGCGCCGCAGCGCCTGCCAGCGCGGACATGGTCACGGTTCCGGCCGGCTGGTTCGTCATGGGGGACGACCGGGCGCCACTGGCCGATGAGCGGCCGGCGCATCGCGTGTACCTGAGCACGTTCGCCATCGATCGCTTCGAGGTCTCGACCGCCCAGTACGGCACGTGCGTAGCGAGCGGCGCCTGCCCGCCCCCCGAGCGGACGAGCTCGGAGACCCGGCAGAACTATTTCGGCAACAAGGCGTTCGCCTCCTACCCCGTGATCGGTGTGACGTACGCCGACGCCGTGGCGTTCTGCAACTGGCGCAAAGCCCGTCTGCCCACTGAGGCGGAATGGGAGAAGGCCGCCCGCGGAACCGATCAACGCAGATATCCGTGGGGGCAGCAGTTCGATCCCGCTCGGCTCAACTACTGCGATCGCAACTGCGACCTGCCGTGGCGTGACGTGCAGCACGACGACGGCTACGCCGACACCTCGCCCGTCGACGCGTTTCCGGGCGGCGCCAGCCCGTACGGCGTGCTGAACATGGCCGGCAACGTGTGGGAATGGGTCTCCGACTGGTACGACCCGAACTACTACGCGCATTCGCCTGCGCGCAACCCGCAGGGCCCCGCGAGCGGCACCCAACGCGTCACCCGAGGCGGCGGCATCTTCGACGATCACGTCTTCACCACCTCGACGATGCGCCGCCGCTTCACCCCGGACGTCGCAAGCACATCGGTCGGTTTCAGGTGCGCCGCAACACCCTGATGCCCGGTCGGGGCCCTCGCGGCGCAGCGTGCCGGTCATCCTCTCGCTGATGGCATTCGCTCTGCCCCGCTCGGTCTCGATGACGATCAGCGCGCCGAGGCGATCACGAAGCGCGAACTAGCACGAGTCGCCAAAGCGATACAGCACCCGAATCTGGCGGTGTCGCGTGGCGCAGGGCCGCTCAGGCCCCTCGTTACGTGCGCTAGCGAGACCAGGCTACGGTCAAGATGAAGACGGGAGCTTGCTCGCCGTGGGCGCCGTCCTGCGGTGTTTCCCCCAGCCCACCCGACCGAGGCGCCCGAGTTCGCAAGGTCCGGCCCGCCGCCTTGGCGGCGGGCCGCCCCCCAACAGACCTCCGCCGTAAGGTATCTGCTAGATGTCGCAGTTAGTTCGCAAACGCTCGGGGACTGAGTGCTCGTGACCGATGCTCCGGCTGGTGCCGGCCGCCGCGCGGC
>DASPZH010000232.1:0-9760 GCA_035636335.1 Streptosporangiaceae bacterium | reverse complement strand
GACGCCGACCGCGCGGGACACCGCCTCGCGAAGCGAGAGCTTGTGCGCCTCCTCCCTGATCCTGGTCATCACGAGGATGTTGTAGTCCTCGCCGAGCGCGAGCAGGAAGATGAACATCAGGAACGGCAGGAAGAACACCAGGCCATCGGCGCCGCCCAGGTTGATGAACAGGAGCGCGGCCAGGCCGAGTGCGGCCAGGTAGGAGATGCCGACCGAGACGATCAGGTAGAACGGCGCGATCAGGCTGCGCAGCACGATCGCCAGCAGCAGGCCGATGACCAGGATCGCGACCGGGATGATCTTCTTCAGGTCGTTGTTGGAGACGGCGCTGATGTCGTAGAGCGCGGGCGCCTGGCCGGCCACGCCCGAGTCCGTCGCGTGCATCGTCGCTGCCACCGCCGTAGTCGCGGCCCGGATCCGCGGTATCGCGTTCATGGCCGCGGTATGGCCGGGGTCGCCGGCTCGCAGGCCGACGGAGAACTGGACGGTCCGGCCGTCCCGGCTGACGTAGTTGCCGGTCGCCCGGTAAAGCTGGTAAGCGGCGGGCGGGATCCTGCCGCCCCGCGGCGGCACCGGCGAAAGGCTCTTGGCCGGGCCGAGGGCCGCGTGCAATTCCGCGTACTGGGTCGGCGTGATGGTCACGCCGACCGGGTTGAGCGGCCCGGTGACCTGCGTGAACAGCGGGCTGGCCCGGAGCGCGGCGGTGCCGGTGCCCAGCACGGCCGGGTCGTCCCATACCGGCGCGGCGAACCTGAAGATCAGGCTGGTCGGGTTGGCCGATGCCTGCGGGAAGTACCTAGCCAGCAGCGTCTGGCCGGCGGCCGAGTCCGAGCCGGCCGGCGCGGTCGTGCTGCCGCCGAAGCCGGCCGCCTTGTAGCCGCTCACGCCGATAGCCAGACCGCCGAAGAAGACCAGCCCGGCCAGCAGCGTCGGTACCGGGTACTTGACGATGCGGCCCGCGATGGTGCCCCACAGGCCGATCTTGCCGGTTCCCTGGATGTTCCAGGGCAACAGCTTCGGCCGGCCGAACATCCGCTGGAACAGGGTCCGCTTGACACCTAGCAGCGAGAGCCTGATCGACAGCAAGGCGGGCAGCAGGGTCAGTGCCGCCAGCAGGGTGACGCCGATCGCGATCGCGAACGGCACGCCGAGGTCGGCGTAGAACGGGAAGCTGGCGAGCAGCAGCGTGAGCATCGCCGCGATGACGGTCGCGGCGGAGAATGTGATCGACTCGCCAACCCGCGTGATCGAGGTGATGATGGCCTGCCTGGCGGGCTCGCGCGGCGCGCGCAGGTCGGCCCGCACCGACTCCCTGGGGCCGCCGTCGTGCCCGGCCACCCTGAGCTGCTCGCGCACCCGGAACACGAGGAACAGGCCGTAGTCGGTGCCCGCGCCAAGCACCAGGACGATCATGAGGAACTGGGCGATCGGCGACACCTTGAGGCCATGCTGCGCCGCCTCGGCCACCAGCGGCCCGGAGATCACCACGGACAGGAGCGCGGGCGCCAGGTTCACCAGGGCCAGCGTGAACGAGCGGAAGATCACCACGAGCAGCACGATGATCAGCAGCGCGGAGTACAGCTCGATCTGACCGCCCTGGTTGCCGTTGGCCTTCTGCTGGTCGACCTGGACGGCGATGCTGCCGGCCAGGTGCACCTGCAGGCCGGCCGGGTGCCGTGTCTGCCTGATCTTCTCGCGCAGGCCGTCCACCAGCCTGCTGCTGGCGTTCGGGTCACCGCCGATCTGGTGCACGAGGATGACGAACTCGTTCGCCTGCCCCGCCGGGCCGCCCTGGGCGGCCGGGGACCGCCCGAGATCGATCACGCGGGCCACAGCCGGGTCGGAGTTCAGCCTGCGCTGGAGCGCGGCCAGCGCCGCCGTGTCCGCCGCGGTCAGCGCGCCGGTCCGCCTGGCCGCGACGAGCGGGACGGGCAGCAGGTTGGATGTCCCGAACGGCGCCGCCAGCTCCGTGGCCTTCTCGACCGGCGCGCTGGCCGGCAGGAATTTCGTGTTGTCACTCTGGGTAACGCTCGACAAAGACGGCAAGAACGCCACGGCGGCCACCGCGCCGATGACCCACGCGAGCAGCACCGACCATCGGAATCGGACGCCAAAGCGGCCAAGGGCACCGAAGATGGCATCGACGTTCATGGCCGTGAGCGTAGTAGACAACGGCGGCGGCTCGAGCCCGGGTCCCGGCCCGTCATCCCGCCGTGGCCAGGCGATCCAGGCGATTATCGCAGTTTGCAGTACTGCGGCCGGCCGGGCTGAATACCCTCCCATCAGTGCTGGCCACGTGGTTGCCGGGGGCGGTATGACGGTCCGCGCCCGGCCGGCGGGCCGACGCGCAATTCCGTGACATGCCGGGGCGGGTACTGGCGGCTGGCCTGCTGGCCAGTCAGACTCATGTCCTGGGGAGGACTGAGATTCGCCTCGGTGACCGGCAGCCCGGAACGGGCAGTGCGAAAGGACAGCGCGAAAGGGACGCTGATGCAGGAGCTGCGACTCGTCGCAGTCAGCGAGGACGGCAGCTACGCGGTCCTCGTGGTGCCCGGCCGTAGCGGTCGTTTTGCGCTGCCCATCGATGAACGCCTCAGGACTGTGGCGCGGGGCCAGTTCTCCCGGCTCGCTCAGTACGAGATCGAAGTGGAGAGTCCGTTGCGACCCAAGGAGATCCAGGACCGGATCCGCGCTGGCGAGACGGCAGAGGAGATCGCCGACGCCGCCGGCCTGCCGGTGGACCGAATCCGCAGGTTCGAGGGTCCCGTGCTGGCCGAGCGGGAGTTCAAGGCGAAGGAGGCCCAGCGCGCGACCGTCCGCAGCCGCGGCGAGGGCGGGCCGGGTCCTCGTCTCGGCGAGATCGTGACGGAGCGGCTGTCGGACTCCGGTGCCAACACGGACGAGGTGGACTGGGACTCGCGTAAGCGGCCGGACGGCAACTGGCAGGTGCAGCTTGCCTACACGGTGGCCGGCCGGATGCACCTGGCCGAGTGGGTGTATGACCCTCGGAGTAAGCACGTCACCCCGGACGACGACGAGGCGGTCAGGCTGTGCCTGAGCGAGGCAGAGTGGCCCGAGCCGCGCCCGGCGGCGCGAGCCGGCGTAACGGCGACCGTGACGCCGATCGGGTCGCGGGCCTCATCGGCGGGGGCGCACCAGGCGGACCAGCGGAGCCAGCCCGACCGGCCGGGCGGCCGGGGCGCGTTGCACCCGTCCAGGCATATGCCGGCGGGCGTGGCGGTCGCGAGCTCGGGGCAGCACCAGGTGGCCGCTCAGACGCGCGCCGCGGGGCAGGCGGCCGACCGCGCGCCGGGTTCCGGGACCGGAACGGCTCCGGCCGTGGTCGGCCGGGATGACCGGGACCTCCGGGACCTCCGGGACGGCCGCGATGACCGGGACCTCCAGGACCTCCGGGACGGCCGCGATGATCGGGACGGCCGGGACGGCCGGGAGTCGCTGGTCGCGGGTGCGGCGGAGGCGGAGGACGACGGGCGCGAACTGGCTCCGGCCGCCTCGGCCGACGGCGCGGTCGCCGCGGTTGCCGCGAGCGCTGGGGGCGCCTCGGGCGCCGTGGGTGCTGGCCAGCCTGACGGCGCGAGCAAGGCCGCCGCGAAGCCGGCCGCCGCTGCTGCGGTTGCCGGTGATGCCGCTGCCGCTCCGGCTGCCCGCCCGGCCCGGCGGGCATCGGGCGGCAGGTCGAGGCGATCGTCGGTGCCGTCCTGGGATGAGATTATGTTCGGCAACTCCAGGCAGCCTGACTAGGCGCGCGCCCGACCGGCACCGGAGCCGGCCGTAGGCCTGGCCGGGCGCGGGCGGTGCCGGAGCGCGCGTAAGATCCGACGCGCGATGCTTTTGCTCACAGAGCCGGTAAGGGGACATCGCTTGGGTGACTGTGTCCGCGCTGGCCGGCGGCCTGGCCGCCGCGGACTGGCGAGGCTGGTGGTCATGGTCCTCGTGGCCCCGCTGGCCAGCGCCTGCGGCCTGCTCGGCGGCCTGAGCGGCTCGCGGCTCGTCGCACCCCAGTCGATGACGGTGACCAGCCCGGACTTCAGGACCGACGTGCGGTTGCCGATGCAGTACACCTGCCACGGAGCAGGCATCAGCCCGCCGCTGTACTGGTCAGGGGCGTTCTCCCAGCAGCCCAGGTCGTTCGCCGTCGTCGTCGACGACGGCGAGGCTCCGATTGCTCCGTATATTTACTGGATCGTGTTCGACGTCGGCCCGAATACGACGGACATCGCGCAGAACCGGCTGCCGACCGGCGCCAGGCAGGCACAGAATAGTACCGGGACCGCTCGCTACGACGCGCCGTGCCCGAGCGACAAAGAAGAGCACGTTTACCGTTTTACGGTATATGCACTTAACGCGTGGTTGAAGCTGCCCGACGGCGCCGGCCTCCGCGCGACGTGGGCGGCGATAGCCCGGCACGTGATCGGCGTCGGTCGGCTCACGGTACGGGCCGGGGGGCGGGTTGGATAGGGCCGGGAGGTCACCGAGGGCAGACAGAGTTGGTGAAACTTCTCGAATCCTGTGACACAGACCGTAGCGCTCCGACACAATTGACATTTAAACGAACTGGCTTGCGATCAGTCCAGGGCGCTCGCAGTGGCAAGGAGGCTCGCGCAATGGCCGCGCGAGGCCCTCGCGAGTTCCATTGAAGGTCATACACCGCGATGGATGGTGCGATGCACGAGACCGTGCTGATCAGCCTGGCAGCCGTGGTCGCCCTCATAGTGATCGTCATCCTGCTCGGCATGCGCTACCTGCGTGCGGACGACGAGGACGACTTCGATGACGACGTTTCTGCCGAACATGGCCGGTCCCGCAGCCATGGCAGCCGCCACCCGCACCAGCCGGCGCGTCCGCGTCGGCAGCACGATGACCTGCCGGACGAGCGGCTCAGGCAGCGGCCGGGAGCCGTGCCGGTCGGGGCTGGGCGTGCCGTCCGCGGGGCGAGCGGTCGATCCGGTGCCGTCCGCGGGCCGGCCGACCTGCCGGTGGACGATCGCGGCTGGTCCGAGGAGAGCAGCGCCCGGCGGGGCCGGGCGGAGCTGCCCCAGCGAGACTCGCGCTCCGCCCGCTCGGCGGGCAGGCGTGACCATGACGACAGCAGGCGTGACCATGACGACAGCAGCGAGCCGGCGGCGGCCAGCGCCCGGCGTGGTTTCACCGATCCGGGCCGTGGCGCCCACCGCGGCATCGATGACTTCGAGGCCCGGACGGCCCGGATGCCGGTCCCGCCCAGGGAATACGAGCGCGACCTGGCGGACGGCCGCGACGGCAGGGACCGCCGCGACGGCCGCGACGGCCGTGATAGCAGGGACGGCCGTGAGCTTCGGGACCGCAGGGACGGGCGCGAGGTCGACGGGCGCGACGGGCGCGAGTTCGACGGCCGTGAGTTCAGAGACCGCCAGGACGCCCGGCCGGTGGCCGGCGCGCGCGAGATGGCCGGAGCCGACCGCGACGAGCCGGACCGCCGCACCGCGACCCGGCCAGGGCCCAGGCAGGACGGCCGCAAGAACGGGGCCGTCGGCGACCGAGACGAGCTTCCGGCCATCAAGCCACGGCAGGGGCGCGGCAAGCGCGACGAGGACGGTGACTGGCCGAGCAACGAGTGGGACGAGCTGTCCGACGTCGACTACTGGGCCGAGCTCGCCTCGGACAAGCCGCTGACCACGACCCCGCCGGACGAGCAGGCAGGCAGGTCAATCCGCCGTGCCTCACGATCCGCCAACGGCCAGGCCCCCGCCCGCGGTGACCGGGACGCGGGCAAGGCCGGCCGGCAGGGGCGTCAGCCTGACCCGGCTCGCCAGGCCGACCAGGGCCTGATCCCGGCGGCCGCACGCCAGGCCGACCCGGTGCCGGGAAGCTGGAGCGAGGAACTGGGCGGGTCACGCCGCAGTGGCCTCGGCCGGACCGAGCAGCTTCACGCCGTCCCGGCCGGCCCGGCACCCGGCCGGGAGCCACGGCACATCCCGCCCGCCGACGACGATCCGCTGACCAGCCCGTCATTCCCCAGGGTCGCGGCAGACGACAGCCGCTCGTACCGCAGGGCCAGGCGCCCCGGCTCGGACGAGTCCCAGCCGATACCGCGCGTCTCTGACGGCGCGTCGCGCGAGCTGCCGCAGGCTGACGGGCAGGGTCAGGCCCGCGAGATGTCCCAGACCCGCGAGATGTCCCAGCGGGCTCAGTCGCGAGTAGAGCCGATCCGCGGCCTGGACGGCTCGAGTAGGCCGCACGGCTACTCCCAGTCGGCCGGGCCCGCGGGCGACTACGAGCGCGCCAACCCCGACTACGCCACGTCAGCCGCCGACCCGTACAGTCCGGCGCCGAGCTACCAACTCCCGGCCGTCGCCAGCGTCGGCGGGTATCAGGACAACACGGCCGCCTACTCGACCCCGCCCAGTTCGGCAGACCTGCTGTCGGCCGGCCCGCTGTCGGCCGCGACGGACGGCTACCCGATTCCTGGCGGGTCCGTGCCCGGCGGCTTCCAGTCCCCGGGCGGCTACCCCGGGTTGTCGGGAACCGGTCAGAACGGGTATCCGGGCAACGGTGACTCATCCCCAGCCAGCTACCTGGCGCCGGCGGCGGGGCCGGCCGGGTCCGGCGGCTACGCCGGCGAGACCGTAGGCCGCGGTAGCTACCAGCCGGCGTCACAGGAACCGGGCGGCTACCCGGCCCAGGCCGCTGATCCCGGCGGCTACCAGGCATCGCTGCCGGCCTCCGGCGGATACCCGGACACCGGTCCGGGCGGCAACTCAGCGACCTCGGCGACCGGCGGTTACGCGTTCGGATCCGACGCCGCCGACTACCGCTCCGGCGCGGACCTGGCCGACGGTTACCCGGGCTACGCCGACTCGGGCCGCTCATCCGGTGCGCACTCCCGGCCCGATCCCGGTTACCTGCCCGACGGGTACGCCGCGGGCCACGACTCGGGCCCGCACGGGTCGCCGCCAGCAGCCCGCGACGACGCCGGTTACACCTTGTACCCGGCGCCCGTGCCGGTCGGCCACGGCAGCCCGCACCCCGCACCCGCCGGGCAACAGCTTCCCGGCCCGGCCGTCGGGTATCAGGAGCAGCCGTACCAGCCCGGCCCGTATGACCCGGCCGGTTACCCGGCCCCGGCCCCGCAGCCCGGGTACGCCGGAGCCGATCCGTACGCCGTGGACCCGTACGGCCGCACCAGGTACGGCAGCGGCGGGTAGCGAGCGGTACGCCGTCGATCGGGCGGCGCGGCCGACAAAGACGGGCCAGACGGTTTAGGGTCGGCATTATGCGCCTCGGAGCGGGTCGGCCGGCTGAGAGCCGACAGCCGAGCCGCCGGGGGCGTCGCGGAATCGACGGCAGGAGGCCTCATGACCGCAGTACGGGTCCTGGTCGGCACGCGCAAGGGCGCCTTCGTGCTGACCAGCGACGGAAAGCGCGAGAAGTGGGACGTGACCGGGCCGCACTTCGCCGGCTGGGAGATCTACCACGTCAAGGGGTCCCCCGCGAACCCCGACCGGCTGTATGCGTCGCAGTCGACCTCCTGGTTCGGCCAGCAGATCCAGCGGTCTGAGGACGGCGGCCAGACCTGGCAGTCGGCGGGGAACGAGTTCAGTTACGACGGCGTCACCGGTACGCACCAGTGGTACGACGGCACGCCGCATCCGTGGGAGTTCGCCAGGGTCTGGCACCTCGAGCCGTCATTGCACGATCCCGACACCGTCTACGCCGGCGTGGAGGATGCCGCCCTGTTCAGGTCCACCGACGCCGGACAGTCCTGGAAGGAGCTGTCTGGCCTGCGCACCCACGACACCGGCTCGCACTGGCAGCCCGGGGCCGGCGGCATGTGCCTGCACACGATCCTGCTCGACCCGGTGCACGAAGGCCGGATGTTCGCGGCGATCTCGTCCGCCGGCGCATTCCGCAGCGACGACGCCGGCGAGTCGTGGCGGCCGGTCACCAAGGGCCTGCGGTCGGAGTTCATGCCCGACCCGGAGGCCGAGATCGGCCACTGCGTGCACCGGATCGCGATGCACCCGTCCCGGCCCGATGTGCTGTTCATGCAGAAGCACTGGGACGTGATGCGCACCGACAATGCCGGGGAGACCTGGCACGAGATCAGCGGCGACCTGCCGACCGACTTCGGGTTCCCGATCTCGGTGCACGCGAACGAGCCGGACACCGTGTACGTCGTGCCGATCACCAGCGACTCGCTGCATTTCCCGCCGGACGGCAGGCTGCGCGTGTACCGCAGCCGGGCCGGCGGGAACGAATGGGAGCCGCTGACATCCGGGCTCCCGCAGCAGAACTGCTACGTGAACGTCCTGCGCGACGCCATGGACGTCGACTCGCTCGACGAGTGCGGCATCTACTTCGGGACGACCGGAGGGCAGGTGTACGCGTCGGCCGACGCCGGCGACACCTGGTCGGCGGTCGTGCGGGACCTGCCCGCGGTGCTCTCGGTGGAGGTCCAGACCCTGTCATGATCATGGTCGAGCTGCCCGCGCACCTGCGGACCCTGGCCGGCGTCAGCGGGGAGGTAGCGCTCGACCTGCCCGCCGACGGCCCCGCCGCCGTGACGCTGAGCGAGGCACTGGACGCGCTCGAGGCCCGCTACCCGGTGCTGCGCGGCACGATGCGCGACCAGGGCACCGGACGCCGCCGCGCGTTCGTGCGGTTCTTCGCCTGCAAGGAGGACCTGTCGCACGAGCCACCGGACTTCCCGCTGCCCGAGCCGGTGCTGCGCGGGAGCGAGCCGTTGCTGGTCGTCGGCGCGATTGCCGGCGGCTGACGGCGCGGTGGCTGCCCCGGCCGGGGAGAGCGGACCGACCGGCAAGATCACTTTCACGATCAACGAAACGACCGCCGAACTGCCGCAGTCGGCCCCGTTGCTGTCGGCGATCCGTGATCACCTCGGCCTGACCGGCGCCAAGCTCGGCTGCGGCGAGGGCGCGTGCGGCGCGTGCACCGTCCTGGTGGACGGCGAGCCGGTCAGGTCCTGCCAGCGGACCGCCGGCTCGGTGGCCGGACGCACGGTCACCACGATCGAGGGCCTGGGCTGCGGGCCGACTGCGGGCACCGGGCTGCACCCGGTGCAGCGGGCGTTCATCGAGGAGGGCGCCGCGCAGTGCGGGTACTGCACGCCGGGCATGGTGCTGACGACGGCCGCCCTGCTGGCCGCGGACCCGCGCCCGGGGGACGGCGCGATCGACGCGGCTCTGGCCGGCCAGATCTGCCGCTGCGGCAGCTACCCGCGTATCCGCCGGGCGGTGCACCGAGCCGCCGAGCTGACCGCCGGGCGCGCCGCTCCCGGCGAGGCGCCCGAGGCACCCGACGGCGGCGCGGACGCGGACCGGTGGGGGCCGCCGTTTCCCGGCGGGCCGCAGTACCGTCCGGCTCGGCCGTGGGACCTCACCGACCCCGCCGACCGGGACTGGTTCGCCGTGCTCGGCGACGGCCTGGTTGTCGCGCTCGATCCCCCGCCGCCCGACCCCGGCGTCTTCACCACCGCGACCACCGCCTGGCTGCACATCCGCGCCGACGGGCTGGTTACCGGCTTCACCGGGAAGGTCGACGTCGGCCAGGACAACAGGACGGCGCTGCGGCTGCTCATCGCCGAGGAGCTTGGCGTCCCGCTGGCGCGGGTCCGGGTGGCGATGGGCGACACCGACCTGTGCCCGTTCGACCGCGGCACGTTCGGCAGCCGGTCGATGCCGGACGCCGGCGCCGCGGCGCGCAAGACCGCCGCCTACGCCAGGACCGTGCTGCCCGCCCG
>DASPZH010000231.1:0-1751 GCA_035636335.1 Streptosporangiaceae bacterium | reverse complement strand
GCTGCTGCTCGCCGGCGTTGCGCTCCGCACCAGCACCGCCCTCACTGCCGTCGGGGCCGGCCAGGTAACCGTGGCGAACGTCTACACCGGCCAGCTCAGCGAGGCCGCGGCGGACAGCGTGGTCATGGTGACCGCGAGGCTGCCCGAGGACGACCTGTTCCGGCAACTGGCCGGCAAGGAGCGGGGCCAGATCGCGTCGGTCCGCGCCATCGGCGACGCCTGGGCCCCGGGCACCATCGCCGCAGCCGTCTGGTCCGGTCGCCGGTACGCGGAGGAGTTCGACGCCGAACTGCCCGGCAACGACGTCGTGCCGTTCCGGCGCGAGGTCACCCAGCTACAGGCGAAGGAAGCACCATGATCAGGACCGGCGAGGAGTACAAGGAATCCCTGGCTGACGGCCGCGAGGTGTGGATCGACGGCGAGCGAGTGAGCGATGTCGCCACGCACCCGGCGTTCAAGCCGATCGTCGAGGTGCGCGCGCGGATCTACGACCTCGCGCACGAGGCCGGGACTGCCGCGACCATGACGTACGCCGACCACGAGACCGGCGAGATATGTGCGATCGGCGGCAAGCCGCCCATGAACAGGGAGGACTGGCACGCCAGGCACGCGGCCGTCGAGACCGTGCTCGACGACGTCGGCGGCGTGGTCACCCGCGTCGGCGACGAGACCGTCGGCGAGATGTGGTCCCTTTACGACGGCCAGGAGGTGCTCAACGAGATCGACCCGAGCTTCTCGGCGAACATCCGCGATCACGTGCGCCGCGCTGCACTGCTCGACCCTTTCCACGTCTCGGCCAACACCGACCCCAAGGGGGATCGCAGCAGGCACCCGCGGGAGCAGGATCCCGACGTGCTGCTGCACGTCGTCCGCGAGACCGACAGCGGCATCGTGGTCCGCGGCGCGAAGTTCGAGACCGCCGCCGCCTACGCGAACCAGGCCTTCGTCAAGCCGACCATCGGCGACTGGGGCAACGATACCCTCTCGGAGTACGCCGTCGGCTTCATCGCCGACATGGGAGCGCCCGGCATCCGGCACATCTGCCGCTCCGGCTTCGCCGGGCGGCTGGGTTCGGACGACTACCCGCTTAGCAGCCGCTTCGACGAGATCGACACCATGATCGTATTCGACGACGTGCAGATCCCCTGGGAAGACGTCTTCTTTTACCGGCACACCCGGGCCGCTGCCTTCATCCGGGCGACGCTGCACCGCTATAGCATGTACTCCTTCGTCCAGCGGCACCTGCGTCTCGCCGATCTCCTGCTCGGCCTCGCCTACGCCAACGTCTCGCAGACCGGGGTGAAGGCGCACCAAGGCGTGCGGGAGAAGATCGCACAGCTCGCGTGTTACCGCGAGGGCATCGCCGCGCACCTCACCGCGTCGATCGAACTGGCGAAGCGCAGCCCAGGCGGCCTGCTGATGCCGAACCAGGCGCTGCTCTATACCGGCCGGGTGCACGCGTGCTCGCAGCTTCCTAAGATGATGCACCTGGTCCGCGACCTGTGCGGCTGCCAGATCAGCCTGGTGCCCAGCGCAGCGGCATTCCGAGCGCCGGACTCAGCTCAATGGCTGTCGAAGTACTTCAAAGTCGGCGACATCGAGGCCGAGGACCGGCGCAAGATGCTCGCCTACGCCCGCGACTTGCTCAACTCCGACTACGCCGGCCACCGGCTCACGTTCCAGCTCTTCGCCCAGTCGCCGCCGTTCTCGCACCTGCTCGCGGTCTACAACAACTACGACTTCGGGCCGGC
>DASPZH010000230.1:0-4216 GCA_035636335.1 Streptosporangiaceae bacterium | reverse complement strand
GGCGACACCGTCTACGTCAGCTTCATGACGGGCGTGACCGACGCGACGTCCGACATCCGCGCGTACGCCGTTCCCGCGGCCTGCCGGTAGCCGCCGCGGGGTCTCAGAGGCAGCACCGTGCCCGCAGCGAGGGCCAGCACGAGACCGCTCGCGGTCACTCCGGATGCTGCGCCATATCGAGCACCGCGATATAGCCGAACGTCATCGCCGGGCCGATCGTCGCGCCGGCGCCGGCGTAGCTGTGCCCCATGACCGCCGCGCTGGCGTTGCCCGCCGCGCACACGCCGGGGATCGGGCTGCCGTCGCGGCGCAGCACGCGGGCCCGCTCGTCGGTCCGCAGGCCGCCCTTGGTGCCCAGATCCCCGGGCACGATCTTGACCGCATAGAAGGGCGGCTGGGCCAGCGGGGCCAGGTTCGGGTTCGGTCGGCGGCGCGGACGCCGGCCCGCTCGAGCACGGCGTTGCCCGGCACCCAGAGGCCGCCGCCGGACCGGGCGGTCGACCCGCCGAAGTACCCGGTCTTCTCGATCACGACCACGCTCAGGCCCCGGCTCGCGGCGGCCAGCACGGCCGTCATGCCCGCCGCGCCGCTGCCAGCCACGACGACGTCGAACTCGGGCTCCTCAGGTGCCATGCCGCCTCCCGGCACCATGCTAGGACACGTTCTAGTTCTGGCCCTTACTGACCTCAGCCGGTACTGGCCTCAGCCGGAGTCGTCCTGGCCGGGGCTGAAGAAGCCGACCAGCAGGTTGACCGGCACCAGGTCGTGCCCCGCGCTGGCCTCACCCGTGGTCTCGGCGGCCGTGGTGACGTCATCGAGTATCTGCCGCAACCGCTCGCGTATCGCCGCCGCCTTGGCCGCCGGCATCCACCCGTCGCCGACGGCGAGAAGCATTTTGCCGGGCAGCTCAGCGCCGGAGGCCGATGGATCGGGCCCGAGGGCGCGACGCGCGGCGAAGAACTGCCTGCGGTACAACTCGAGCGCCGCGGCGGCCATAGCCTCGGCCTCCGGGCTCACCTTCTCCCGGTCCGTGAGGCTGTCGCCGATGATCAGGTCGGGCTGGCACGCCTGATACCGCTGCTCGATGATCCCCGACACGACCCGGCTGGCTACGGCGCGGATGAGCCCGGCCGACTCCAGGTGCTTGACGTGCCGGTACAGCTTGGTCTGCGGCTCGCCGAGCTGAGCGGCGAGCTCCTTGACCGACATGGCGGGCATGACCATCCCCCGCCCGCGGGTCAGCGCGTACAGCAGGTTCATCCTGACCGGGTCGGCGAGCGCCTTGAGCACGTCGATGTTGGAGACCGCGGGCGCCTCGCCGCCGGTCCCGCGGTCGGCCGGGTCGGGCGCGCTGGACGTTGTCATCGTTCCATCTTGCCATCTATTCACGTATGTGCAAGCATTCATCTAAACGTGAATGTTTACGAAGACGCAAACGTCCAGATGGCCACCAGACGACCAGAGGAGTGGTGAGATCGATGTTCCCGCGTCAGCTCGACGAGGTTGCCCGCCAGCACGCGCGGACGCTGGGGTCGCGGGCCAAGCCGGCCGCGAGCCCGGCGACCGGGCGCGGCGAGCCTCGCCCGATCAGGAAACGCACAGGCTGGACGCTCGTCGCGATCGGCCTGCGGATCGCCGCGTCGGGCGGCAGGTAGCCGGGCGCCGGACCGGGATCCCGGCCGTGCCTGCGGTACAGTCGAGCCGATCCGGGCGACCCCCCTTAAACCCCTCGAGACAAGGATGGCGATGAAGGCGCTGGTCAAGGTCCGGGCCGAGGCTGGGCTCTGGCTTGAGGACGTGCCGGTTCCCGAGGTCGGCCGGGATGACGTCCTGATCCGGGTCCTGCGCACCGGCGTCTGCGGCACCGACCTGCACATCTACGAGTGGGACGGCTGGGCGCAGGCGAACGTGCCGGTGCCGCTCGTCATCGGGCACGAGTTCGCCGGCGAGATCGTCGAGCTCGGGTCCGACGTCCGGGACCTGGCCGTCGGCGACCTGGTCAGCGGCGAGGGCCACCTGGTCTGCGGCCGGTGCCGCAACTGCATGGCCGGCCGCCGGGTCCAGTGCGCGCACACCAAGGGCGTCGGCGTCAACCATCCCGGCGCCTTCGCCGAGTTCATCGCGCTGCCCGCCGCCAATATCTGGCGGCACCTGCCCGGCATCGACCTCGACGTGGCCGCGATCTTCGACCCGTTCGGCAACGCCGTGCACACCGCGCTCACGTTCCCGGTGCACGGAGAGGACGTCCTGATCACCGGGGCCGGGCCCATCGGGATCATGGCCGCGGTCGTGGCCAGGCACGCCGGCGCCAGGTACGTGGTGATCACCGACGTCTCGCCCTACCGGCTCGACCTGGCCAGGAAGATCGGCGTCACGGTCGCGGCCGACACGGCGCAGCGGCCGCTCGCGTCGATCATGGCCGACCTGGGCATGCGCGAGGGATTCGACGTCGGCATGGAGATGTCGGGCAAGCCGGCCGCGATGCGGGAGATGCTGGCCGCGATGACCCACGGCGGCAAGATCGCGATGCTGGGACTGCCGTCCGCCGAGTTCCCGATCGACTGGGCTCACCTGGTCGTCAACATGATCACCGTCAAGGGCATCTACGGGCGCGAGATGTTCGAGACCTGGTACTGGATGTCGGTACTGACCCAGTCGGGAGTCGACATCGGCCCGGTGATCACGCACCGGTTCGATGCCGCGGACTACGCGGCGGCCTTCGACACCGTGCGGGCGGGCCGGTGCGGCAAGGTAGTACTCAACTGGGCGGACCGCTAGCCAGCAATCCCGTGACGGAGGCCGACGATGTTCTCCAGCGTTGCACCGCAGATCGCCGCTGAGCTCGGCGAGATCCGCGACCAGGGCCTGTTCAAGAACGAGCGCATTATCGCCAGCCCGCAGCGCGCCGCCATCGTGGTCGCCGGCGGGACGCAGGTGCTCAACCTGTGTGCCAACAACTACCTCGGGCTGGCCGACGACCCGCGGATCATCGAGGCCGCCAAGGACGCGCTGGACGAGCGGGGCTTCGGCATGGCCAGCGTGCGGTTCATCTGCGGCACGCAGGACCTGCACAAGCGGCTCGAGCACCGGATCAGCGAGTTCCTCGGCACCGCGGACACGATCTTGTACCCGTCGTGCTTCGACGCCAACGGCGGGCTGTTCGAGACCCTGCTCGGCGAGCAGGACGCCGTGATCAGCGACGAGCTGAACCACGCGTCGATCATCGACGGGATCAGGCTCTGCCGGGCCAGGCGGCTGCGGTACAAGACCAGGGACATGGCCGACCTGGAGGCGCAGCTCAAGGCCTCCGCCGACGCCAGGCGGCGGCTGGTCGCGACCGATGGCGTGTTCTCGATGGACGGCTACGTCGCGCCGCTGGGCAAGATCTGCGACCTGGCCGAACGGTACGACGCGATGGTGATGGTCGACGACTCGCACGCGGTCGGGTTCGTCGGACCGGGCGGGCGGGGCACCCCCGAGCTGCACGGCGTGACCGACCGCGTCGACATCGTCACCGGCACAATGGGCAAGGCGCTCGGCGGTGCGGGCGGCGGGTTCACGAGCGGCCGGGCCGAGATCGTGGACCTGCTGCGGCAGCGGTCCCGGCCGTACCTGTTCTCCAACTCGGTCGCGCCCGCCGTGGTCGGGGCGTCGCTGAAGGTGCTCGACCTGCTCGAGTCGAGCGACGACCTGCGGGCCAGGCTGGCCGAGAACACCGCGTGGTTCCGCGAGCGGATGACCGGCCTCGGTTTCGACATCCTGCCCGGCGACCACCCCATCGTGCCGGTGATGATCGGCGACGCGGCCCGCGCGGCCCGGCTCGCCGATCTGCTGCTCGGCAAGGGCGTCTACGTGATCGGGTTCAGCTACCCCGTGGTGCCGATCGGCAAGGCCAGGATCAGGACCCAGGTCTCCGCGGCCCACACCCGGGCCGACCTCGAGCTCGCCGCGACCGCGTTCGCCCAGGCCAGGGACGAGCTCGGCTGACGCGACCCACGGATCCGTGACGGGCCGGCCCGTAAACGGATTGCAGCGGCCCCGGCCGGCCGGACATGATGATCAGGTGACCTGGATCGCTCCCGAGGTACGGCGCGCCGAGCCGCCCGAGGTGGCCGGCGAACGCGAGGCTCTGCAGGGCTGGCTCGACTACCACCGCGCGACGCTGAAGTTCAAGTGCCAGGGGCTGACCGGCGAGCAGCTCGCCGAGCGCGCCATC
>DASPZH010000229.1:0-3483 GCA_035636335.1 Streptosporangiaceae bacterium | reverse complement strand
GCAGGCGGCGGCCCCGCCTGGTCGCACGAGGCGACCCCGACCGCGACCAGATCCTCGCCGGCCTGCAGCAAGCCATCGCCGAACTACCCGACGGCGCGGTGGTGCTGGCCGAGGATGAGGCCCACATCAACCTGCTGCCCTAGGTGCGGGCCACCTGGATCCCCAACGGGCAGCGCCAGCAGGTCATGACCCCGGGCAAAAACCGGCTCTCCCGGCATCGATGTGGCCGGCAGCGACTGCCAGGTGGATGCCGGAAGCCTCGTGGCGCGAGCCGTATCGGCCGGGCGGGTAGCAGCCGGCTCGAAGGTCGGGGTCAAGGCCCCTCCGCTTCGCTGCGGTCCCTGCGGGACGGCCCCGCCGGGCCGGCCTTGACCCGACACGCCGGCTGCTTTGGGGCGTCCACGGCAGGCTGACGGGGACAGCCTGCCGTGTGGTGCATCGGTCGGCGGTGATCGTGTGGGTTTCGTCAAGTGATCTGGCCCCACTTGCCCTGGCGCGGATTTTGGCCCCACCTGCGCAGCGGTGTTCCGGCCGGTCAGCTGGCGCGCTTGCGGCGTGTGCTGGTCTTGCTGGTGCGTGGCCGGTAGGCCTCGGTGCCGGTCTCGAGGATGTGGGCGTTGAAGGTGACGCGGTCGACGATCGCGGGGACCAGCCGCGCGTCGGGGAAGAGCGAGCCCGTTCGCTGAACGGCAGGTTCGTGCCGATCGCGATGGGGCGCGCTCTTCGCGTTCGGTGATGATCTGGAACAGCAGTTCGGTGCCCCACGGGTCGACCTGTACATAGCCGAGTTCGTCGGGCAGGAGCAGGTCGAAGCGCCCGTAGCGGCCCACGACGCGGGACAGTCGCGATCCGGCAGGGCCGGTCAGGCCGGTTGCCGGACCGACTCGAAGAAGCGGATCAGCTCCTCGGCGAGGGGCGCAGGTGCCAGCACCGGGGCGAAGTGGCCGACGCCCGACAGTTCGCGAACGTGCGCGTCGGCGACGTGCTGGGCGATGTGCCGTGCCGCATCGGCGAACCAGGTGCCGAGCTGGGTCTGCTGGCCCCGCAGGAGCAGGACCGGCGCGGCAACCGTCCCGAGCACCTCGGGGTCAGTGGATCGGGGCCCCTCGTAGGCCGCGTCCTGCTGGACGAATCGGAGCATCGCCGGGACGCAGCCTGCCCATCGCTCGTAGAAGTCCGTCTCCTCCAGGGCGGCGGTCTCATTGTCGGTGCAGATCCACGGGGCGAACGCGCGAACCGCATCCACAAGCCGGCCGTCGGCAGCCGCCATACCCACCTGCTCCATGGTCGCGAACGTACGGGCGAGGTCGTCCTCGCGCATCACCGACACCACACCGGGCTCGTACGCGGCCACGGCGGCCACCGCGGCCGCGGACCCGCTGCGCGCGGCCGCGCCGAGCACCCACGCCCCGCTGCCCGACCAGCCGACCAGGCAGACCGGCTCGCCGATGCTGTCCACGAACGCGGTGACGTCCTCCTCCAGGCGCGCGGGGGAGTGGTCCGGGTTGTCGCCCGACAGCCCTCGGCCGCGGGTGCTCGGCAGGTAGCAGGTGAACCGGTCGGTGAGGTGGGGGAGCAGAGCCTCCCAGGCGATGTCGCCATCCCCGATCCCGCCGTGGACCAGGACCAGCGCCGGCCCCCGTCCCCATACTCGTCCAGCGATCTCGGTGCCGTCGGCGGAAACGGCTCGGTGGATCCGCTCGTCAGTCATGGTGGTCTCCTCCTGAACGATCGCTGCGCCGGCGTTCGGTACGTCTACCGGGACGCTAGGCCGCGCGCCGCCGCTCCGGCATCGGCGCGATTGACCAACTGGCGGCGGTCGATCTACGCGGTTGTGCGTAGCCGCGTCGCCCTCACCGGGTGCCGGTCATCCCGTGGTCGATGGCGTAGCGCGCGGCCTGGGTCCGGGAGGTGACACCGATCTTGTGGAAGATGTTCGTCAGGTGCCGGGCGACCGTTCGGTCGCTGATGTAGAGCGCCTCGCCGATCTCCCGGTTGGAGCGGCCGTCGGCCACCAGGGTCAGCACCTCACACTCGCGCCGCGTCAGCCCGTCGGGCAATTCCCGCGCCGGCCGGTGCGCGCCCAGCCGCTCGTACGTCGCCTCCGCCCGCGCGACCTCCGCGGCGGCGGACGCCTCGTCGCCGAGCGCCTGATAGGCCTCGGCAAGCCGGACACAGGTGCCGGCGGCGTCGTACACCGCGCCCAGATCGTGCCAGCGCCGACAGGCGTCGCGTAGCACCGGGAGCGCCTCCTCGGCGCGGCCCTCGGCCAGCAGCACCGCACCGCGCGCAGTGGCCGCCATCGCCTCCAGCCCCGACGTTGCGTACGTCCCTGCCGTCGCCGCGAGCTCGGACGCGACAGCCGCCGCGTCATCCAGCCGTCCCGCCGCGATCGCGATCTCGACCGCCGCAGCACACAGCGGGGCCCGGCGCAACGGGTCGGTGCCGACCGCCGCCACGGCCGAGCGCACCGACGTCGCGGCACCCGCGGGGTCACCCTCCTGGAGCCGCAGCAGCGCCCGTCCCGGCTGCGGGTCACGCCCGCGGGCGTGTGCCTCGTCGTACGCGTCGGCGGCGCCCGGGTCGCCGCGCAACCGGCGCGCCTCGGCAACGACGTACCAGGCCTCCGCGGCGTAGTCGATCCGGTTGGCGTCGAGGTCCGCCCCAACCCGCAGCGCCTTCCGCTCGGCCTCGTCCCATTCGCCGCGGAACAGGTGGAGTTGAGCCCGGTGCACCGCGCACAAACCCCCGAACGCCACCGCCGCGGGGAATGTGGCCAGCCACCGCTCGGTCAGCTCGATCCAGCGGGTCATCCGGCGGATGTCGGCGACCTCGTGGCAGGCCGCGATGGTGTGGCAGTAGAGGGTGCCGGACACGAACGGGGCGAGCTCGCCGCCCAGGACGGCGACCATCGCCTCGTCGAGCAGCTTCAGCCCGTCGACCACGTGACCCGACTTGATCAGGGCGCGGCCTTCGCCATTGAGGCCCATAGCCACCAGGTCGGGCTGGTCGAGCCGGCGGCCGAGGTCCTGCATCCGGCGTGCTGCGTCCACCGCCGCCGCCGGTTGCCCGGCCTGGAGACTCGCCTCCACCTCGGTCAGGTGCAGCAGGTACCCGTGCACCGGGCACTCCGGGATCCCCTCCAGGAGACGTCCGGCGCGGCCGATCCAGCCCGTACCCTGTGGCTCGTCGCCTCGCGACAAGTGGAAGATCCCGAGCACCATGGCGGCCCACGCGGCCTCGACCGGTCGGGAGTCGGCCAGGAAGGCGTCGCACGCAGCGGCGCTCAGCCGCAGGTTGTCCTCGATACGGCCGAGCCACCACACGGCATCCGCGTACGCCGCGAGGTCGTTCGCGGTGAGCCGCTCGGTCGCGACCACGTCGAAGCGCGCCGCGGCGGTGGCCCAGTCCTGTGCCGTGTAGGCCTGCCGCGCCAGGGTCAGGTTGTCCGTGTGCTCGTCCACCCGCCGTTCCCCCTCGTGG
>DASPZH010000228.1:0-5145 GCA_035636335.1 Streptosporangiaceae bacterium | reverse complement strand
CAGGACGTTCGGGTAGCGCTTCGCGGCATTGTCGATGGTCGTGTTGACCTCGCGTTCCCATGACCGCGGCACGAACGTGTTGATCAGGACGAGCCAGCGGTCGCCGACCGCGGACCTGAGCTGGCTGATCTGGCCGGCGGTGACGGGGCCGTTGGTGCCCAGGCCGACGATCACGACCCGGCGCAGCCGGTTGGTCCTGGCGAGCTGGTCGACGATCGCGATTCCCGCGATCATCGGGCGGCTGACCTTGGCGTTGATGTAGATGCCGGGCATCGCCTGCGCGAGCTCGGGCGCCGCGGCGAGCATCACTGAGTCGCCGATCGCCATCACCTTGGTGCCGGGCACCCGGGCGGGCCTGCGGTGCTTGACGGGCACGTGCACATGCACGGTCCGGTGGAAGGGCGGGCGGCC
The DNA here is from genome assembly GCA_035636335.1 of Streptosporangiaceae bacterium. GTDB lineage: Bacteria > Actinomycetota > Actinomycetes > Streptosporangiales > Streptosporangiaceae > Chersky-822. The sequence continues at coordinate 4,734 of DASPZH010000228.1, read as the reverse complement.
CAGGATGATCCACCACGGATCGGGCTGCCCGGTGGGCTGACCCGGCGGCAGCGTCGCGGCACTGACCCGCGCGCCGTGGGCGATCTGCTCCTGCAGGGTCGGCCCCTGCCGCGGGTGCAGGATGCCGTAGCCGGCCGTGCAGGCCACGGCGAGCATGGCCACGCCGGTCAGCAGCGGCACGGCGGCGGCGGAGGTATACAGCACCATTGTCCTGGGCGCGCGGACGAAGAGCCGGCCTCGGCGGGCGAGTTCGGCGCGGAGCCCGTTGCGCAAAATGGGCTCTTCGAGCCAGCGCCAGGAGACGGCCGCCAGCCCGATCGGCAGCAGCGCGTCGATGACTCGCGCCGGAGCGGAGGATGCCGCCCGCGGGGCGACGCCGGTCGTGATCGCGATCACCGGCCAGTGCCACAGGTAGATTCCGTAGGACCGGACGCCAAGCCAGCGCAGCGGCTTGGCCGACAGCAGGGTGCCGATCCGGCCGGGGGTCGCCGCCGCGAGTATGAGGGCGCCGGCCGCGAGCGCGGCCAGCACCAGGCCGTACGGGTAGACCCAGGAGTCGGCGCCGGACAGGTGCCAGGTCGCCCAGGCCAGGATCGCCAGGCCCGCCAGGCCGGCGATGTCCAGTACTCGCCGTGTCCGCGGCCCAGCCGCGGCGACCTGCGCGAGCGGCCAGGTGATGGCCAGCGCCGCGCCGATCATCAGCGCGCTGGCGTGAGTGTCCGTTCCGTAGTAGACCAGGGAGGGGTCGGACCCCGGCCGGTAGACGGCGAGCATGGTCAGCGCCGAGGCCAGCGCCCCGGCCCAGGCGATCAGGGCCCGGGCACCGCGCCGCCGGACGAGGACCAGGATCACCGCCAGGAGCAGCGGCCAGATGAGGTAGAACTGCTCCTCGACGGCCAGCGACCACAGGTGCTCGAACGGCGGCGGCGGCCCGTAGAGGCTGAAATAGGACTGGCCTGTCAGCGCCTGCCACCAGTTGCTCGTATAGGTCACGGCGCCGAGCAGCGCGGGACGCAGCCCGGCCCGCTGGGCGGGTTCGACCACGGTCACCGCGGCCGCGACGATGACCAGCATGAGGGCCAGGGCGGGGAGCAGGCGGCGGGCGCGGCGCTGGTAGAAGCCGCCGAGCCCGATCTTGCCGTCCCTGCGGAACCTGGCCACCAGCAAGTCGGTGATCAGGTATCCGCTGAGCACGAAGAAGACGTCCACGCCGAGGAAGCCGCCGGGAATCCACCGCAGGCTCTCGTGGAACCCCAGGACGGCCAGGACCGCCAGTGCCCGCACGCCGTCCAGCCCGGCTGCTCGCCACGCCCTGCCGGCCGCTGGGGTGCCGACCGCTGGGGTGCCGGGGGTGCCGGGGGTGCCGGGTTCCTGGCTGGTGTCCGCCCGATCCCGCTGATCCCTTTTCGAGACACCGGCCGCCGATTCGGTGCTGGCCGATTCGGTGCTGGCCGATTCGGTGCTGGCCGCTATCGGGGCCTCCGCTATCGGGGCCTCCGCTATCGGGGCCTCCGCTATCGGGGCCTCCGCTATCGGGGCCTTCGCCGCCGTCGTGGTCTGGCCTTCCACAGCCGAGTCGCCGATTCCGGCGGAGGCTCGCTGTACCGGCACGACATGATCCCCTTTGTTCTCCGTCATCGATCTGCGGGTGCGCGACTGCCAGGCGTTCGGCACCCGGCCGACGCATCCCTCCATGCAGATATTCTTTTTGGCCCGGCAAGAGCCCCGGCTCCACTGCTTACGCGCACCTGTCAGTCGTTTGCGCTGGGCGACAGCTTAGTTTTCGGCCCCAGGTTCATGCGTGGAAACGGCACGCGGAGTGCGTAACAATGAGCGTTCTCGTGGCAGATTCTGAGAGTAGTCTACTACTCACTCACGGTGACATTAATCTGGCCGGTCGCGAGTCGTATCAGCAACGGTTCGGCGTTGACGACGTCCTGCGCGGAACGCACCACGGTCGCGTCGGAGCGCTGGACTATCGCGTACCCGCGGCGCAATGTCGCGGCCGGTGACAGGGCGATCAGCCGCGCCCTCGTGTGGGCCAGGTCGGCGTCGGCCCGGTCCAGGCTGGCTCCCAGGCAGCGGCGTGCGCGCTCGGCGAGCGCGAGCACCTGCTCGTGCCTGCGGTCGACCTCGGCGGCTGGACGAGCGAGCACCGGCCTTGACCTGATGCCGGCCAGCCAGGAAGCCTCCCGGTCGAGCCGCCCGGCGAGCTGCCGCCGGGCTCGCGACCTGAGCTCGGAGACGATGGCGAGCTGCTCGCCGATGTCGGGCACCACGCGGCGAGCAGCGTCGGTCGGCGTGGACGCGCGCACGTCGGCGACGAGGTCGAGCAGCGGGACGTCCTGCTCGTGACCGATCGCGCTGACTACCGGGGTGCGGCACGCCGCGACGGCCCGGACCAGGGACTCGTCGGAGAACGGCAGCAGGTCCTCGATCGAACCGCCGCCGCGGGCGACGATGATCACGTCGACCTCGGTGTCGGCGTCCAGCGCGTGCAGGGCGTCGGTGACCTCAGCCACCGCATATGGTCCCTGCACGGCGACCTGCTCGACCCTGAAGCGCACCGACGGCCACCGGCGCGCCGCGTTCTCGAGCACGTCACGCTCGGCAGCCGAGTCGCGGCCGCAGATCAGGCCGACGAGGCCGGGCAGGAACGGCGGGCGCCGCTTGCGCTCGGCCGCGAACAGTCCCTCGGCGGCCAGTTCCCGCCGCAGCCGCTCCAGCCTGGCCAGCAGCTCGCCGATCCCGACGGCGCGCAACTCGAGCGCGCTCAGCGAGAACGAGCCCCTGGTCATGCTGAAGTCCGGCCTGACCCAGACGACCACGCGCGCGCCTTCGGCCGGCGCGGGCTCGGCGGCGTCGAACACCTGGCGCGGGCAGATCACCCGCACCGACACCGTGGCCACGGGGTCGCGCAGAGTCAGGTAGACCGTGCTGCCGCGCTTGCTGAGCTCGGCGATCTGCCCCTCGACCCAGACCCGGCCCAGCCTGCCGATCCACTCGCCGACGAGCCGCAGTACGGTCCTGACCGGGATCGGCTTCTCGGCGCTGGTCTCAAGAGGCATCGGCGCCGACCGCCTCGAGCTTGGCGATCCTGCGCTCGAACATCATCACCACGTCCTGCCGACCCGCGTTGGCCTTCTCGTACTCGACGAGCAACCGAAGCTGCGCCGCGTCCAGGTTACGTAGCCTGGCGCGGAGCGAGGGGAGCGAGAGGTCGTCGTATCCCGGCACGGGCAGGCTCGGCGCGCCGCCGGTGCCCTCGCCGGCGGCGAGGACCCGGACGTTGCCGGTCGAGTCCAGCGACCTGAACCTGGGCTGCTCGGGAAGCTGGGCGTCACTGGCCGCCGCTTCCTGGCCGGGCGCCGGGGGGGTGAGCTGGTCGCGGTGGCCGGACTCCGCGGCCTGCTCTCGCTCGGCCTCCTCGACACGGAACCGATCCGCGGCGAGCAGCAGCTCCCCGACACCGGCGAAAAGCGCACGCAACGCCTTGACCGGAGCATTCCTGACCTGCCCGGCGGCATCGGGCAATCGCACCATGTTCCGCCTCCTTACCGGGCCGGCGCGCGTGGCCGTACGGATGCGGCGGACTTCCGCGCCCACGCCCTCACTCGTCATCGTGCCGCATAAGTGCTGCTGACGGGAGTTCCGTCGACGGCGTGCCGTGCACCGCGGCCGGCCGGGCCCGCGGGGCGGATGCCGACGGGCGCGGCCCCAGCCGGCCGGGCCCGCGGCGTGGGTCCGGTGTTCGCCTACCATGGATCTCATGTCCGAACCGACCAGGCGCGTCCTGCTTGCGAAGCCCCGCGGTTACTGCGCGGGGGTCGACCGTGCGGTCCAGACCGTCGAGCGCGCGCTCGAACAGTTCGGCGCCCCCGTGTACGTGCGCAAGCAGATCGTGCACAACACGCACGTGGTCCGGACGCTGGAGGATCGCGGCGCGATCTTCGTGGACGAGACCGAGGAGGTTCCCGAGGGCGCCCTCGTGGTGTTCTCCGCCCACGGCGTCGCTCCCGGCGTGCACGAGGCCGCGAAGGGCCGCGGCCTGCGGACGATCGACGCCACCTGCCCGCTGGTCACCAAGGTCCACAACGAGGCGCGCAGGTTCGCCGCACAGGACTACGACATCCTGCTGATCGGGCACGAGGGCCACGAGGAGGTCATCGGCACGACGGGCGAGGCGCCGGAGAACATCAGGCTGGTCGACGGCCCCGATGGCGCCGCCGCCATCGACGTGCGCGATCCGGCCCGGGTCGCCTGGCTGTCGCAGACCACCCTGTCGGTCGACGAGACCACGGAGACGGTGGCGGCGCTGCGGGAGCGGTTCCCGCTGCTGATCGACCCGCCGAGCGACGACATCTGCTATGCGACCCAGAACCGGCAGGTCGCGGTCAAGCAGATCGCCAAGGAGTCCGACGTCGTCATTGTGGTCGGCTCGACGAACTCGTCCAACTCGGTCCGCCTGGTCGAGGTCGCGCTCGACTGCGGCGCGAAGGCCGCCTACCTGATCGACGACCGCGCGGCGATCGAGGAGGCCTGGCTGGAGTCCGCGAGGACGATCGGGGTCACGAGCGGCGCTTCGGTGCCCGATGACCTGGTCGAACAGGTGCTCGACCGGCTGCGGCAGGCTGGCTTCGGCACGGTCGAGGAGGTCGAGGCCGTGGAGGAGCGGATGTCCTTCGCGCTGCCGCGCGAGCTCCGCGCGCCGCGCCGCCGCTAGGGCGTATCGCC
>DASPZH010000227.1:0-4332 GCA_035636335.1 Streptosporangiaceae bacterium | reverse complement strand
ACCGGGCGTGCCGCGACCTGGACGTGACGATCGAGTGACCGTCACCGTACTCGGCGTCAGGCACCACGGTCCCGGGTCGGCCCGCGCGGTCCGGGCGGCGCTGCACGCGCTCGACGCCGACATGATCCTCGTCGAGGGACCTGCCGAGGCCGGCCCGCTGGTCAGGCACGTCGCCGCGCTGGTGCCGCCGGTCGCGGTACTCGCGCACGCGACCGGCCGGCCGGGGCGCGCCGCGTTCTGGCCGTTCGCCGAGTTCTCGCCCGAGTGGCAGGCGGTGCGGTTCGCCGCCGAGACGGGGCGGCCGGTGCGGTTCGTTGACCTGCCGGCCGGCGCCGTTCTGGCCGGCCAGAACGAGCAGGCCGCCGGCACCGACGCGGACGCCGGCGCCGGCGCGGCGAGCCCATACTCCGACGACCCGCTCGGCTGGCTGTCCAGGGCCGCCGGGCACGACGACCCCGAGCGCTGGTGGGAAGACGTCGTCGAGCACCGGCTCGGCGGCGACCCGCTCGAGCTGTTCGCGGCCGTGGCCGAGGCGATGACCGAGCTCAGGCAGGCGGCTCAGGCCGACGGCTGGCGGCCGTCCCCGCGCGAGCAGCGCAGGGAGGCGGCGATGCGCCGCGGCATTCGCGCCGCGGTCCGCGAAGGCCGCGACCGGGTCGCGGTGGTGTGCGGCGCGTGGCACGTGCCGGCGCTCGCCCAGATGCCGCCGGCCCGCGCCGACACCGAACTGCTCCGCGGCCTGCCCACGGTGAAGGCCAGCGCGACCTGGGTGCCGTGGACGTCCCAGCGGCTGACCTACGCCAGCGGGTACGGCGCGGGCATCGGCTCGCCGGGCTGGTACGCCCACCTGTGGCGGGCCGGCGACCACATCGCCGAGCGCTGGGTCGCGCGGGTCGCGGCGCTGCTGCGGGAGGCGGACCTGGCCGCGTCGCCGGCCTCGGCGGTGGAGACCGTGCGGCTGGCCGAGGCGCTCGCCGCGCTGCGCGGCCGGTCGCTGCCCGGTCTCAGCGAGCTGACCGACGCGACGCTCGCCGTGCTGTGCCAGGGCGACGAGGTTCCGCTCGCCTTGATCCACGGCAGGCTGGTCGTCGGGGACGAGCTGGGCGCGGTCCCCGCTGACGTGCCGACCGTGCCGCTGCACGCCGACTTCGAGGCGACGGTCAGGCGGCTCAGGTTCCGCCCGACGCCGGTCGACCGCGAGGTCGAGCTCGACCTGCGCGGCGCGACCGACCGGGACCGGTCCCGGCTGCTGCACCGGCTGCGGCTGCTCGGCATCTACTGGGGCGAGGTCACCGGCGCGCAGAGCACCGGGACATTCCGGGAGGGCTGGCTGCTGCGGTGGCGCCCCGAGTACGTGGTGTCGCTGATCGAGCGGGCCAGGTACGGCACCACGGTGGGGGCGGCGGCGGCGGCGGTCGTGACCGAGCGAGCCGGGCAGGCCACAGAGTTCTCCTTGATCACCGGGCTGGTCGAGGCGGCCGTGCTCGCCGACCTGCCCGACGCGCTGCCCGCGGTGACGGCCGCGCTCGAGCAGCGGTCCGCGCGGACGTCCGACGTGGCGCACCTGATGGCCGCGACGCCGCCGCTGGCGCGGGTGCTCAGGTACGGCAGCGTCCGGCAGACCGACACCGACCTCGTCAGCGGCGTGCTCGACTCGGTGCTCGTCCGGGTGTGTGCCGGGCTGGCCGCCGCCTGCGTGTCGCTGGACGACCAGGCCGCCGCGGCGATGCTCGGCGCGCTCGAGGCCGCCGACGCCGCGATCGCGCTGGTCGGAACCGCCGGACAGGCAGCCTCGTGGCGGGCCGCGCAGCGCGCGGTCGCCGACCTGGCCGGCGCCTCCTCGGTGGTGGCGGGCCGGTGCGTCCGGTTGCTGCTCGACGTCGGCCTGCTCACGCCGGGCGAGGCGCGGCAGCGCCTGGCGCGGGCGCTGTCCGGAGGCGGAGTGGCGTGGCTGGAAGGGTTCCTGCGGGGGAGCGGGTCGCTGTTGTTGCGCGACGACCGGCTCTGGACGCTGCTCGACGAGTGGCTCTCCGATCTCGGCGAGACGGCCTTCGAGGCCGCCCTGCCGTTGCTACGCCGGGCGTTCTCGCAGTTCACCGGGCCGGAACGGCGCCAGATGGGGGTCAAGGTGCGAGCCGGGACGACGGCGGCCGTTACCGTGGGCCGCCGCGACGGCACCGAGGCGGACGACTGGGACGAGTCACGGGCGCGGCGAGTTCTCGGCGTGGTGGCAGCCGCGCTCGGAGGGTGCGTTGCGGATGAATGACGACTACGACGCGGAGCGGCTGCGGCGGTGGCGGCTGGTGCTGGGCAGCCCCGCCCAAGGCGGCCCGGCGGGCGGCGGTCCCGGCGACGCAGGCCTGGGCGCCCTGGCCGGGCGGGATGCCGCCATGGACCGGGCGCTGGCCGCGGTGTACGAGGCGGGTGGGGGGGACGGCAAGAACCGGACCGCAGGGCTCGGCGGGTCGGCGCCGTCGGTGACCAGGTGGCTGGGCGACATCAGGACGTACTTCCCGACTCCCGTGGTCCAGATCCTCCAGCGGGACGCGCTCGAACGGCTCGGCCTGCGGCGGATGCTCGTCGAGCCCGAGCTACTAGCCGCCGTGGAGCCCGATATCCACCTCGTCGCCACGTTGCTCTCGCTGCGCGGCGCGCTGCCCGAGCGGACCAGGCAGACCGCCAGGATCGTGGTGCGCAAGGTGGTCGAGGAGATCGAGCGCCGGCTGGCGGCCGAACTGCACCGGGCCGTGCTCGGCGCGCTCGACCGGGCCGCGCGCACCCGCCGCCCCCGGCTGGCCGACGTGGACTGGGCCGCCACCATCCGCGCCAACCTCAAGCACTACCGGCCCGAGCTCAACACGGTCATCGCGCAGACCCTGATCGGCCACGCCAGGCGGCGCCGCGTGGCCGCGCTCAAGGACGTGGTGCTCCTGGTCGACCAGAGCGGCTCGATGGCCTCCTCGGTGGTGTACGCCGCCGTGCTGGCCGCTTCACTCGCGTCGCTGCGCGCGGTCCGCACCAGGCTGGTCGTGTTCGACACGTCCGTCGCGGACCTGACCGAACAGCTCACCGACCCGGTCGACGTGCTGTTCGCGACCCAGCTTGGCGGCGGAACCGACATCAACCAGGCGGTCGGGTACGGCCAGTCGCTGGTGAGGCGGCCGGCCGACACCGTGATGGTGCTGATCAGCGACCTGTTCGAGGGCGGCGACGAAGAGGGGCTGGTGGCCAGGATCCGGGCCATCGCCGACAGCGGCGTGACCCTGCTCGTGCTGCTCGCCCTGTCCGACGACGGCACCCCCGGCTACGACCACGACCTCGCCGCGACCTGCGCCTCGCTGGGCGTGCCCGCGTTCGCCTGCACGCCCGACCAGTTCCCCGACCTGCTCGCCGCGGCCATCCGCCGCGAGGACCTCGGCCCCTGGGCCGAGCGGCACGGGCTACACGTGGCCAGCTAGCGCCCGAGCAGGGCCGCGGTGGGCGGCGATGGTCGCCGGCGCACGCGGTTCGATGTCACTGACCACCGGCGGCCAGGCTCTGGCGCCGAGAGACCCACCGCCCGGTCTCGATGCAGTTGATCTCATCGACCTTCTTGACCAGCGCCCGGCGGGCGTCGTCGTCGCGCTGGTCGGCGGGCAGCAGCCGGTAGTCGTGGACCGCGGCCCGCAGTTCGGTCCATGCGCTCCCGAAGGCCAGCCAGTTCTCGTGGGCGTCAAGAACCTTGTACAGGCCGGCCAGGACGACGGTGCTGGCGGCCAGTATGGCGGTCGCGGTCGCGCTGACCTTCAGGGCGGCCATGACCGTCGTGCTCGCCGTTGTCAGCAGGATCAGGATCTCGTTGACCTGATAGGTCACCCGGGCCCGGTTCCGGTGCCTGGCGTACCAGCGGACCTGCTGAAGAGCGAGCGCGAGCGCCGGATCGGGCGCCTGCCAAGGATCCTCCTGCTGGCGTTCCTGCTCAGGCCTGTCCTGCTTCGGTCTCCGCACAGTCATCCTCCTTGCGGTACGGCCTCCGGGGATCCGGGCCGATGGCAGTGGCAGGTCGGGCGCATGACGCGGCCGGTGCGGCAGATGCGGCACGTGCGGCACGTGCGGCACGTGCGGCACGTGAACCTGCCGTGCCCGGCTCCATTATGGTCAACTAACCCGCTCTCTGATCGTTTGCGGGCAGTTGCCAACCGGCAGTGCGGGTGATCGGCGTTCCGGCTGGTGCCGGGTGTGCCTAGCCGAGGATCAACGGTGCGGGGTCAGCTTCTCCAGCCACGAGGGTTAACCGCCGAGGCCGACGGCGATGACCCCGGGAGGCATCAGGCTCGGAAGGCGACCGTGGTG
>DASPZH010000226.1:0-3181 GCA_035636335.1 Streptosporangiaceae bacterium | reverse complement strand
CTTGGCGGCGAGCAGGCTTTCCACGGCGGAGGGCCGGAACGCGTCGGCGCCGATCCCGTAGACGGTGTCCGTGGGCAGCACGACCAGGGCGCCCTTCAGCACGGCCGCGACCGCGGCGGCGAGGCCCGCCGCCCGCTGCGTGTCGTCGGCGCAGTCGAAGATCTCGCTCATTGGCTGTGTCTCCCGCTCAAGCTGTGTCTCCCGCTCAAGCTGTGCCTCCCGCTCAAGCTGTGCCTCCGGCTCAAGCTGTGTCTCCGGCTCGCTCATGCCGGTCATCCTGCCACGGGCCAGACCCGCCGGGTATGTCGCTCAGGACCGCGCCGGGCCCGCTCACGGCCAGACCGCGGTGACGAACCGGTCGAGCCCGGCCAGGTCGGTGTGGTTGCGGGTCTCCTTCCAGCCGTTCTCCTCGGCGAACACCCAGTACACCCCGGCACCCTGCGGCGCGCCGTGCTCGACGGCCACCCGGCCGCCGGGCCGCAGCAGCCGCCTGGCGACCTGCTCGACCACCCGGATCGCGTCCAGCCCGTCGGGGCCGGCGTACAACGCGGCCGGCGGCTCGTACTCGCCGACCTCGGGCGGCACAATCGCTCCGACCGGGATGTACGGCGGGTTGCTGATCACCAGGTCGACGGCGCCGTCGAACTCGGGCAGCGCGGACCGGAAGTCCCCGGAGTGCAGCGCGACCCGCCCGCCGGTGTGCGGCGCGGCGGCGGTGCAGCGGGCGATGTTCCGCTCGGTCCAGGGCCTGGCCAGCGGGTCGCCCTCGACCGCATGTACCCGCGCCCTGGGCACCTCCTGCGCGACGGCCAGGGCGATCGCGCCGGAGCCGGTCCCCAGATCGGCTACTACGGGCTCCGCGACGTCCATCTCGGTGAGCCGGTCGATCGCCCACCCGGTCATCACCTCGGTCTCCGGACGCGGCACGAAGACACCGGGGCCGACCTCAAGCTCCAGGTACCGGAAGTACGCCGTGCCGGTGATGTGCTGCAATGGCTCGCGCGCCTCCCGGCGCGCCACGTCGTCCCAGAACCTGGGATCGAAGTCGCTGTCGGGCACCAGGTTGAGCTGGCTCCTGCGGACGCCGTGCCGGTGCGCCGCGATCAGTTCGGCGTCGGCGCGCGGCGACTCCACGCCCGCCTCGGCCAGCCGCGTCACCGCGACGGCGATCTCTGACATCAGCAGGCTCATCGGCTGGCCATCGTCACCGGGCGGCGGCGAGCTTGTCCGCCCGGTCGGCCTCGACCAGCGCGCCGATGACCGCGTCCAGGTCCCCGTCGAGCACCTGGTCCAGGTTGTAGGCCTTGAAGCCGACCCGGTGGTCGGAGATCCGGTTCTCCGGGTAGTTGTAGGTCCTGATCCGCTGCGACCTGTCCACGGTCGCGACCTGGCTGCGGCGCTCGGCCGACGCCTGCGCGTCGGCCTCCTCCTGGGCGGCGGCCAGCAGCCTGGCGCGCAGGATGCGCAGCGCCGCCTCCTTGTTCTGGAGCTGGCTCTTCTCGTTCTGGCAGGAGACAACGATGCCGGTCGGCAGGTGCGTGATCCGGACCGCGGAGTCGGTGGTGTTCACGCTCTGCCCGCCAGGGCCCGACGAGCGGAACACGTCGATCCGCAGGTCGTTCTGGTCAATGCTGATCTCGACCGGGTCCGCCTCCGGCATCACCAGCACGCCCGCGGCCGAGGTGTGGATCCTGCCCTGCGACTCGGTGACGGGCACGCGCTGGACCCGGTGCACGCCGCCCTCGTACTTCAGCAGCGACCAGGCGCCGTCGCCGGTCCCGGCCAGGCGGCCCCGCCCGGCCGCCTTGACCGCGACCGTCACGTCCTTGTAGCCGCCGAGCCCGGTGACGGTGGCGTCCAGGATTTCGGTCTTCCAGCCCTGGCGCTCGGCATACCGCAGGTACATGCGCAGCAGGTCCGCGGCGAACAGCGCCGACTCCTCGCCGCCCTCCCCCGCCTTGATCTCCAGGATGACGTCCTTGGCGTCGAGGGCGTCGCGCGGCACGAGCAGGTGCTCGAGCCGCTGCTCGAGCTCCTCCTTGCTGCGGGCTAGTTGCTGCGCCTCCACCGCGAACGACGGATCCTCGCCCGCCAGCTCGACGGCCGCGGCCTGGTCGTCGCTGACCTGCCGCCATCGCGTGTATGCCTGCACGATCGGGGTCAGCTCGCTATAGCGCCTGCCCAGCGCCCTGGCCTTGTCCTGCTCGGCGTGGACGGCGGGGTCGGCGAGGTCGCGCTCGAGCTGCGCGTGCTCGGCGGCGAGGTCGGCAAGCCGTTCTAGCACTGCTTACCTCCTCGATATCGGTCGGCGCGAGCCAGTCCGGGTCCGGTCCGCGCTCGCGCGCTGCTGCGCGACGCCTTCGACTCCGCCGTTGGCGTACGCAGCCGATGAATCCCGGGATTCATCCGCCGTACCCGGATGGATTCCCGGATTCATCCGGGGAATCCATCCGGCCAGGCCGACCGGAACTGGAGTTATACGGGGTATGCCTGGTGGTGGTGCCGGGGCGCCTGGCCGGCGGCCGGCCAGGCGCGCACTCGCTGGCTGGCTACTTGCCCTGCTTGCCCTGCTTGCCGAACCGGCGCTCGAACCTGGCGACGCGGCCGCCGGTGTCGAGGATCTTCTGCTTGCCGGTGTAGAACGGGTGGCAGTTCGAGCAGACATCGGCGTGAATCTGGCCGTTCTTCGCCGTGCTGCGGGTACTAAAGGTGTTCCCGCACGTGCAGGTCACCTGGGTGACCACGTAGTCGGGGTGAATGTCGTGCTTCATGTTCTCTCCTGGTTCCCGCGGTCGCCGGGTCGCCTCGCCGCGCCAAGCGCCGCGGGCGTGAACCGGTACCGCATCAGTCGGCACACCAGTGTGCCACATGCTCAACACGCAGCCGGGCCTGCCGATTCCCTGCCGGAGCGCGCCGCGCCCGGCGGGCGGGCCCGGTGTCGACACGCCGCCCGGACCGCCCCGGAGCGCGCCGGCGCGGGCCAGGACCGACCGCCTGCTAAGAGGCCACCGTGGTCTTCTGCACGTGCAGCAGGAACTCCACGTTGCTCTTGGTCTCCTTCATCCGCTCCATCAGCACCTCGAGTGCCTGCTGCGGCTCGAGTGCGTGCAACACCCGGCGGAGCTGCCAGACGATCTTGAGCTCCTCGGGCGTCATCAGCAGCTCTTCCTTACGGGTGCCC
>DASPZH010000225.1:0-3382 GCA_035636335.1 Streptosporangiaceae bacterium | reverse complement strand
CCTGGAAGCGCTCGCAGGAGAGCTGCGCAGGAGCCGCCGGGCGGGGCGTTCCTGATCCGCCTATGGCGTCTTGGCCGACCTGGTTACCGACGGCCTGACCGAAGGGGGTTCGTCGGCAGGTCAGGAGCTTATTTTTGCTCGGGAGAGGCAAACCGGGGATTGACCCGGCTTTCCGGAAGTAGATCCCGGGATCGACCCGGCTTCGGTCGACCCGGCTTCCCGCTAGTTCGGTCAGATGTCGTTGTCGAGGACGTCGGCGGCGCCGGGGACGTCGCGGACCGACCTGGCGGGCGGGCCGACGTACCGCGCGCTCGGCCTGACCAGCCGGCCGGTCTGCTTCTGCTCGAGAATGTGCGCCGCCCAGCCCGCCGTGCGCGCGCAGGTGAACATGGACGTGAACATGTGCGACGGCACGCCGGCGAAGTCGAGCATGATGGCGGCCCAGAACTCGACGTTGGTGGCCAGGACGCGGTCGGGCCGCCTGGCGTGCAGCTCGTCGAGCGCCGCCTTCTCCAGCGCCGCCGCGACCTCGTACCGGGGCGCGCCGAGATCCCTGGCGGTGCGCCGCAGCACGCGGGCGCGCGGGTCTTCGGCGCGGTAGACCCGGTGCCCGAAGCCCATGAGCCGATCGCCCTGGTCGAGCGCCTCCTTCACGTAGGCCACGGCATCGCCGGTCCGCTCGACCTCCTCGATCATGTGCAGCACCCGCGCCGGGGCGCCGCCGTGCAGCGGGCCGGACATCGCCCCGACGGCACCGGACAGCGCGGCCGCCACGTCCGCGCCGGTGGACGCGATCACGCGCGCGGTGAACGTGGACGCGTTCATGCCGTGCTCGGCGGCCGACGTCCAGTACGCGTCGATGGCCTTGACGTGCTCGGGGTCCGGGTCGCCGCGCCAGCGGATCATGAAGCGCTCGGTGATCGTCTTCGCCTCGTCGACCCGCCGCTGCGGCACCATCGGCAGGCCGGGGCCGCGCGCGGACTGGGCGACGAACGAGAGCGCCATCACCGACGCCCTGGCCAGGTCGTCCCGCGCCTGCTCGTCGGAGACGTCGAGCAACTGGTGCATGCCCCAGGCGGGCGCGAGCATCGCGAGCGCGCTCTGCACGTCCACCCGGATGTCGCCGGAGTGGACCGGGATCGGGTAGGGCTCGGCGGGCGGCAGGCCAGGCTCGAACGCGTTGTCCACCAGCAGCCCCCAGACATGCCCATAGGAAACATGCCCGACAAGCTCCTCGATGTCCACGCCCCGGTACCTGAGTGCGCCGCCCTCCCTGTCTGGCTCGGCGATCTGCGTCTCGAACGCGACGACGCCCTCAAGGCCAGGGATGAAGTCGGACATCTAGCGTCTCCTCTACCTTGCGGCTGGCCGCGCCGCCCGGGCCGGCCGGCCGCGCCTGCAGGGCACGGAGGCCGCGCCTGCGGGGCCGGCACGCCGGCCAAACGCCGCTCAGCTTACGACTGTCGCCCTTACGCTCTCACAGGCCGCCTGCCGATTCGCCTGCCCGCTCGACTATGTGAAGATCTGTACCCATGGGGGTGCCGACCAACGCAGCAGACTGGCCGACCGAGGGTCTGGACGAGTCCATGCTGGCGGCCGACCCGCACGACCAGTTCGACCGGTGGATGGCGGACGTCGTGGAGGCGAGGCTCCCCGAGCCGACCGCCATGGTGCTCGCGACGGTATCGGCGGCCGGGCAGCCGCGGGCCAGGACGGTGCTGCTCAAGGGCCACGACCGGTCGGGCTTCGCGTTCTTCACGAACCGGACGTCGAGGAAGGGCGCCGATCTCGACGAGGTGCCGCGGGCATGCCTGCTCTTCGCCTGGCACCCGATACACCGGCAGGTGATCGTGGAGGGGACGGTGACGAAGCTGCCGGACGAGGCGAGCGCGGAGTACTTCCGCACCAGGCCGCGCGCCTCGCAGATCGCCGCGTGGGCCAGCAGGCAGTCCACCCTGGTCGGGTCGCGGGCCGAGCTCGATGACCGGTACGAGCGGGTGGCGCAGCGCTGGCCGGCTGGCGAGCAGGTCCCGCTGCCCGACTTCTGGGGCGGCTACCTGGTCACGCCGCTGACGATAGAGTTCTGGCACGGCCGGGCGAACCGGATGCACGACAGGCTGCGTTACCGCAGGGCCGACAGTAAGTGGGTAATCGAGCGCCTGGCCCCCTGACCTCGCTGATGGTGCCCCGAGTGCCCGATGCGCCGTAGCATCGAAGCCGAAGGGAGGCTGCGGTGACGGCGCACGGCCTGATCGATACGACCGAGATGTACCTCCGCACGGTGTTCGAGCTCACCGAGGAGGGGATCGTGCCGCTGCGCGCCAGGATCGCGGAGCGGCTGTCCCAGAGCGGCCCGACGGTCAGCGAGACCGTGGCCAGAATGGAGCGCGACGGGCTGATCCAGGTCACCGACAGCCGGCGGCTGTCGCTGACCGAGGAGGGGACACGGCAGGCGACCAGGGTGATGCGCAAGCACCGGCTGGCCGAATGCCTGCTGGTCGATGTAATTGGCCTGCCCTGGGAAGAAGTCCACATCGAGGCCTGCCGCTGGGAGCACGTCATTTCCGACACCGTGGAACGGAAGCTGGCCGATCTGCTCCATTATCCGGTGCGTTGTCCGCACGGAAATGTCATTCCCGGGCTGGCCGAACTCGGCGTGCCCGTTCTCGCAGTCGACGGTGCGCAGGCCGCTGCGCTGGAGCCGGACGTGGCCATGACGGTCATAGCGGGGGCGGTGCCCGTGGAAGTCATTGTTCAGCGGATCAGCGAACAACTCCAGAGCGATGCCACACTAATGCTTAAACTAAAGAACATCGGGATACAACCAGGCTGCCGGGTTACGCTGGTGGCCGGAAACGACGATGTGCGGGTGACACGTGCAGGCACGGCCGGTTGGGAGCATGGCGTCATGGCGGCGTTGCCGCGCGACATCGCGATGCACGTGTTCGTTGCCGAGCCGTCATGAGCGCCTGGTAGAGGGCCTATGAACGCGGACAGCGAGGCTGGCCCCCTGATCGGTGCGGTGCGGACGCCCAAGCTGGTGCCCCGCATGCTGACCACCGACCAGATACTCGGCAACGTCGAGACCGCGGTGATCGTCGTCGACCACGACGGCTGCCTGCGGTACGCCAACTCGTTCGCGGCCGACCTGTTCGGCTTCCCCGGCCCGCGGCACCTGACCGACGTGCCGTTCCGGCGGCTCGGGTTCCACGAAGAGGACGTCAGCAAGGTCGAGAACCTCGAGTACCAGGCCTGCCGGGGGCGGGACTGGGAGGGCACGCTGGCGATCAGGCGGCCAGACGGCTCCAACTTCTTCGTCCGGATGACGGCGGCGCCGATGCGCGGCCCGGCAGGCGAGGTCGCCGGAACGGTGATCATGGCG
>DASPZH010000224.1:0-2687 GCA_035636335.1 Streptosporangiaceae bacterium | reverse complement strand
CTCGTCGTCCTCGCCGATCGCCGCCGCGGCGGCTCCGAGCAGGTAGAGCGAGCGGAGGAAACCCCGGTTCGGCTCGTGCTCCCACGGAATCGGGCCGTTGCCCCGCCAGCCCGCGCGGCGGAGCTGGTCAAGCCCGCGGTGATAGCCCGTCCTCGCGTACGCATAGGCCGTGACCGGGTCCTTCTCCAGCGCCGCTTCAGCCAGTTCGGCCCAGGCCACGCAGTAGGACGGGAATCGGGCGGCAACAGAAGCGGGGTCCTGGCCATCGCGCAGCGCCGCGGCCGCCTCGGCGTTCTCGGGAAGATACGTCGGCGGCGGCGTCCCGCTCGCCAGCAGGTTCTGGTGCGTCATGGTCCCATCCTGCCGGTCGGCCCTCTCAGTGCCCGCCACCGCCTCAGCCGAGCTGCTTGCCTGCCGAGAGCAGGTCCTCGCAGGCGTGAACCACGCGCGCCGCCATCCCGGCCTCCGCGGCCTTGCCCCACGACCGCGGGTCATAGGCCTTCTTGTTGCCGACCTCGCCGTCTATCTTCAGCACGCCGTCGTAGTTGGTGAACATGTGACCGGCCACCGGTCGGGTGAACGCGTACTGGGTGTCGGTGTCGACGTTCATCTTGACCACGCCGTAGGAGATGGCCTCGCGTATCTGGCTGAGCTCGGATCCCGATCCGCCGTGGAACACGAGGTCGAACGGCGCGGTCTGGCCGTGCGCCGCGCCGACCGCGTCCTGGATCTCCTTCAGGATCGACGGCCGGAGCTTGACGTGTCCCGGCTTGTAAACGCCGTGCACGTTGCCGAACGTAGCCGCGAGCATGTACCGGCCGCGCTCGCCGAGCCCGAGCGCCTTGGCGGTCGCCAGCGCGTCTTCCGGCGTGCTGTAGAGCTTCTCGTTCATCTCGCCGGTGACTCCGTCCTCCTCGCCGCCGACCACGCCGATCTCCAGTTCCATCACGATCTCGGCGCTGGCGCACCTGGCGAGCAGGTCGGCGGCGATCTCGAGGTTCTCCCCAAGCGGCACGGCCGACCCGTCCCACATGTGGGACTGGAACAGCGGGTACTCGCCACGCGCCACTCGCTCGCCGGAGATCTGGACCAGCGGCCGCATGTAGCCGTCGAGCTTGTCCTTGGGGCAGTGGTCGGTGTGCAGCGCCACGTGCACCGGGTACTTTGCCGCGGCCACCTTGGCGTACTCGGCGAGCGCGACCGCGCCGGTCACCATGTCCTTGACCGATCCCGACAGGTACTCGGCGCCGCCCGTCGAGACCTGGACGATGCCGTCGCTGCCCGCGTCGGCGAATCCGCGCAACGCGGCGTTGAGCGTCTGGCTCGACGTCACGTTGATCGCCGGGTACGCGAAACCGTGCTCCTTCGCCCGGTCGAGCATCTGCGCGTAGATCTCTGGCGTCGCGACAGGCATAACGAGTCGCTCCCTCCGCTCGGGTGTGCCTCTCTAGTATCTCGCGACCGCGGCGGAAGGCGCAGGAGGTAGCCGCTCCGTGGCCGGCCTGCTGGGCCGGTGATCTGCGCTATAGGTCACGAAGGCCGCTAGGCGCTGGTAACGTCTCGCGTCAGGGGAAAGGATGGTGTCTCGTGGATCGCTGTGCGCTGTTCGTCGATGCAGGCTATGCCCTCGCAGATGGCGCCATGGCCGTTCATGGCACGCGCCGTCGGGACTCCGTATCTTGGGATCACGCGGGACTGCTCAAGCTGCTCGCCGGGCTGGCCAGGGACAGGACCGGACTGCCGGTCCTGCGTTGTTACTGGTACGAGACCGCCGAGGGGCGCCGCACGGCCGAGCACGACGCGCTGGCCGAAATGCCGGGCCTCAAGCTCCGGCTGATCAATACCCGGCCGGGCCGGCGCGAGGGCATCGAGAGCCAGATGCAGCGCGACCTGGTAACCCTCGCGAAGAGCGGCGCGATCGCCGATGCGTTCATCGCCAGCGCCGACGAACACCTCGCCGAGATCGTCTCCGAGGTACAGGATCTGGGCCTTCGCGTCGTCATCCTGCACATCGCGTCGGACGGGGGCTGGACCATCCCGCAGCCGCTGCGCCAGGAGTGCGACGACATCGTGGAGATCTCGGGGGTGCATCTCCGCCCGTTCGTCGACCTCATCCGCGGTGCCGAGCCGGCGGCGCCCGAGGAGCAGCGCGCTGGTTCCGACTACGGCGGCCACTCAATGGCCGGCGGCGACGGATCGTCGGTCGGCGCGATGAGCAGGCACGGACTTCCCGCGGCAGCGCTCCCGACGGCGACCGGCGCCTACTCGGCACCGGTCGGCTCCGACTACGGTTCGGACGCGCAGCCGTATGCGGGCGCGGCCTCCGGGCAACCCTATTCCGGCGCCGCTGCACAGAATGCCGCTGCACAGAATGCCGCTGCCCAGAATGGTGCCCCGTCCGGCCAATCCGGCCGTCAGCCGGCGTCGGTCGGCCAGCCGCCGCAGCGCGGTGCCGAGCCCGGCGGGGCCGATGGCCAAGCCAGTGCCGCACAATCTGCCGCACAATCTGCCGCCCAGGCGCAGTACGGCGGCCACGGGTCCGGCGGGCCGCAGCAGGCGGCGCACGGCGGCGGGCCGCAACACGCGGCCCATAGTGTCGGCTCGCCGCAGCACGCGGCGCCGGGCGGGTCGCCGTCCGCCAACGTCGGCCAGGGTGATGCTGTGCAGGACAGTGCGGCGCATCGTGG
>DASPZH010000223.1:0-4459 GCA_035636335.1 Streptosporangiaceae bacterium | reverse complement strand
CCGGCGAACATCGGTGCCACATCCATGTTCGGCGGGTCCGGTGATTGCCAACAACGATGTGGCAACGTTGTTCGCCGGCGAACATCGGTGCCACATCGATGTTGTCGGCGGGGTGGCCTCATGAACATCGCTGTGGCATCGATGTTGTCGGCGGGGCACCGGGCAGTCGCCGCCCGACAATCGGTGGCACTTCGATGCGGCTGGAGGGACGCGGGCATGATCGGTTCATGAGTGATTCAGCAGCGTCCGCGGAGACATTCCGTACCGAGCACGACTCGATGGGCGAGGTGCGCGTCCCGGCCGAGGCCTTGTGGGGAGCGCAGACCGAGCGCGCACGGGCCCACGCCGTGTCCGGCGAGCGCATGCCGCGCGAGGTGATCATCGCGCTCGCCAGGATCAAGTCGGCGGCGGCGGCGGTCAACGCCGAGCTTGGCGTGATCGACGCCGACGTGGCGCGGGCGATACAGGACGCCGCCCGCGAGATCGCCATCGGCGAGTTCGGGGACGGCGGCCATTTTGAGCACTTCCCGCTCGACGTGTTCCAGACCGGGTCGGGGACCTCGACGAACATGAACGCCAACGAGGTCATCGCGACGCTGGCCGCGCGCCGGCTGGGCCGCCCCGTTCATCCGAACGACCACGTCAACGCGTCCCAGTCCTCCAACGACGTGTTCCCGTCCGCGGTGCACATGGCGGCGGCCCGTACCCTCGGCCAACTGGCGCGCGCCCTGGATCACCTGGCCGGCACGCTCGAGGACAAGGCAGCCGAGTTCGCCGATGTGGTGAAGAGCGGCCGGACCCACCTGATGGACGCCGTGCCGGTGACGCTCGGGCAGGAGTTCGGCGGGTACGCCGCGGCGGTCAGGCACGGCATCGACCGGATCCGCCGCGTGCTGCCCGAGGTCTGCGAGCTCCCGCTCGGCGGCACCGCCGTGGGCACGGGCCTGAACGCGCCGGCGGGCTTCGCGGCCGCGGTGATCGGGCGGCTGTCGACCGGCGCCCCGCCGTTCACCGAGGCGGCGAATCACTTCGAGGCGGCGGGCGGCAGGGACGCGCTCGTGGCCGCGAGCGGCGTGCTCCGCACGATCGCGATCAGCCTCTACAAAATCTGCAACGATCTGCGGCTGATGGGCTCGGGGCCGCGAACGGGACTCGCCGAGATCTCGATCCCCGAACTCCAGCCTGGCTCGTCGATCATGCCGGGCAAGGTCAACCCGGTGATATGCGAGATGGTCTGCCAGGCCTGCGCCCAGGTGATCGGCAACGACGCCGCGGTCGCGTTCGCGGGCGCCGCGGGCAACTTCGAGCTCAACGTCATGGTTCCCGTCATCGCGCGGAACCTGCTCGGCTCGGCGCACCTGCTCATGACCGGAGCGTCGCTGCTCGCCGACCGCTGCGTCGCGGGCATCGGCGCCGATCCCGCCCGGCTGCGGCGGCTGGCCGAGTCCTCCCCCGCCATCGCGACCGCGCTGAACAGGTTCATCGGCTACGAGGCGGCCGCGGCGGTCGCACACCAGGCGCTGGCGACCGGGCAGACGATCAGGGAGGTCGTGGTCGCGCGCGGGCACGTCGAACTCGGCGAGATCACCGAGGCCGAACTCGACGAGGCACTCGACGTCCTGGCGATGACCAGGCCGCGCTTACCGGAAATCCCGCCCGCTATGAGAAATGTCACATCCGTCAGTACCAGCCATGGCCTTCCCAGAAGGCCCACGCGTTGCACGGAGAGCCGTACCGCTCCTTGATATAACCCAAGCCCCACTTGATCTGGGTGCTCGCGCTGGTCTGCCAGTCGGACCCGGCGGTTGCCATCTTCGACCCTGGCAGCGCCTGCGGGATGCCGTACGCGCCGCTGGCGTTGGCGGCATTGACCCGCCAGCCGCTCTCCCTGGTCCAGATGTTGTCCAGGCAGCCGAACTCCTGCTTGGCGTTGAACCCGAACGAGGGCAGCATCTGGTAGGCGATGGCCTGGGCCGTGCCCGGGCTGGGTATCGGCGCGTACACCGGCGTCACCGTGCCGGCCGGCGGCGCCGGCACCTTGGCGACCTTGGGCGAGCCGAGCTTCTTGAAGCTCTTGGTCGCCGCGACTAGCTGGATCATCTGCTGGCGCTGATGTACAAGCTGGACGCCCTGACGGCTGGCGGGGATGGCGGTCAGCGCATCGGCGAGCGAATTGGCCGGGGCCGCGAACTGACCTATCAGGTACTCCGCGCTGGCGGCGACGAAGATCGCCGACATGACGGTGGTGAGCAAGAAGGCACGTACGCTTCTGCGCGGCCGACGTGCGCCTGCCGTGCGCCTGCGGTGCTGAGACAATGCCGTCCTTCCGTGGGCCGAGCGCGCTGGCGGGGCGCCGAGCGCACAGGACCGCTGCGGCTGAGGCAGCGAGTCTTGTCGCGGTTTGACCAACGGCGGCAGGCCGCCATTACGGGGCAGAACCACCGAAACAAGGAGCCAACTCCGCTGCCGCACCACGTTGCCAGAAGTGACGGAGTCGACCAAGCGTTTCCGCAGAAAAAGTTGGGGTGTTGCGCGACGAATTTGTGTCGGCCGGGTCACGGATTGGCGATCAGTATCGTAACGATTACTCAGCGTAACCGTGACTCACCTGTGACCACCGGTAGCTGGCAGCTTCCGCGCGTGGAGGCCAGCCGACACGCCGGCACTACCCTTGGTGTCATGGTTCGGGCTAGCGTTTCAGGCCCGCCGAAACACGGCGAACGGACGTGATCATGAGCAAGGAACCAGCGGCACAGGCGGGCGGCCGGCCGGCGGGGACGCCGCGCCGGACGTGGGCGCTCGATATCGCCGACGCCGGCACCGTGCTCGCCAGGGCACGCACGGCGCTGTTCGTGATGACCGGCTTCCTCGTGGTGATCTGGGCGATCCAGGTGGCGAACGCGGCCGACAGTTACCACTTGACGTATGCGTACGGGATCATGCCGCGGGACCTGTCCAGCCTGCCCTACATCGTAACCGCGCCGTTCCTGCACGTTAGCTGGTCCCACATCGAGGGCAACTCGGGGCCGCTGTTCATCTTCGGGTTCCTCGCCGCCTACCGCGGGCTCGGCAAGTTCGCGGCGGTCACCGCCATCGTGGTGGTCACCAGCGGGCTGGCCGCGTGGTTCTTCGAGCCGGCGGGCACGGTCGGCGTCGGAGCCAGCGGGGTCGTGTTCGGGTACTTCGGCTACATCATCGTCCGCGGCCTGTTCGACAGGCACGCCATCGACGTCCTGATCGGGGCGGTGATGGCGCTGTGCTTCGCCTACCAGTTCGCCGTGCTGCTGCCGCACCAGGGCATCGGCTGGCAAGCACACGTTGGCGGCGTGGTCGGCGGCGTGCTGTCCGGCTGGCTGCTGCGGGACAGGCGTGCCGCGCGTGCGCGCGGCACGGCCCGGGTGAGCGCGGCACGCGGGCCGGCGGACACCGCCGCTGCGCCGGCCACGGCAGCCCGCGGCAGCCTCACCGCGCCCGCAACCGGCAGCCAGGGACCCAAGCCGGCCAAGACAGGCGGCAAGGACCTGGTCATCGACCCGTCGAACCCGCGCGCCGAGCTGTACAAGCAACTCGACGACATGGGCCTCTAGCCGCAGGCGATAGGCTCGGCGCAGGAGGGAGAGCCCGTGTCCGTGCCCGTGCCAACAGCGCCGATCCGGTGGGCGCCGATCCGGCTGGTGGCGGGCTGACCGTGCCCGAGCCCGCCGCGGGCAAGCCGGCCGTCCCTGCACCGGGAATACTGCCCCGCCGCACCGAGCGCCTGCTGCTGCGCCCGTTCCGGCACGAAGACGAGGCCGACGTCCTCGCCTACCGCAGCCGCGAGGAGGTGGTCAGGTATATGCCCGCCGATCCGCTGTCCGAAGGCGCGGCGCACGCGTTCGTCGCCGAGCGCCTGCGGGCCACCCAGATCGCGGCCGACAACGACCGGATCATCCTGGCTGTCGAGCACGGCGGCCGGGTGATCGGCGACGTCCTGATCGGAACGGGCCAGCTCGCCGACCGGCAGGCGGAGATCGGCTGGGCCTTCAACCCGGAGTATCACGGCCGCGGACTCGCCACCGAGGCGGCACGCGAACTCCTCTCGCTGGCGTTCGGCGACCTGGACATGCACCGTGCCTGGGCACAGATCGATCCGCGGAACATCGCCTCGGCCAGGCTCTGCGAGCGGCTCGGCATGCGCAAGGAAGCCCACTTCGTCCAGGACATGTGGTTCAAGGGCGAGTGGCGCGACACCGCGATCTACGCCCTGCTCGCCGCCGAGTGGCGCGAGAGTTCCGTCGCCCGGAGCATGAGCGAACGTCATCGCTGACGCGATCAGCGGCGGCAGGCCGTGCCCTCTTAGCTAGAACGGCGCGGGAGCGGTGCCGCGGACCTCGACGTGGTCCAGTTCGGCGGCGGTGATGGCGCACGGGTCGGCCGACAGGACCGTCCGGCCAGCCGTCGCGTCGGTGGCAAGCCGGAA
>DASPZH010000222.1:0-8827 GCA_035636335.1 Streptosporangiaceae bacterium | reverse complement strand
GCCCGGCCGGGCGGCCGCGTCGGTGTCCAGGATCACCGGGGCCGAGCCGATGGTCGCCGACTACCTGTGGGACGAGGTGCTGGCCTGCCTGCCCGCCGAGCGCAGGCTGTTCCTGATGCGGACCAGCGTCGCCGACGTGATCTGCGGTGACCTGGCCGACACGCTCGGCGGCGGCAGCGGCGGTGCGGTCACGCTCGACCAGCTCAGCCGGGAGAACATGATGGTCGGGCCATGCGTCCCGGCTGACTCCGACCGAACAGGGACCGACCCGGCCGAGTACCGGTATCACCCGATGCTGCTCGACATGCTGCGGGAGCGGCTGCGCCGCGAGCTTCCCGGTGAGTCCGTCCGGCTGACCAGGCGGGCGGCCCGCTGGCTGGCCGCGCGCGGCCGGCATGCCGAGGCCATACGCAGCGCGGCCAGGGCGGGTGACTGGGACTTCGCCGGCCGGGTGCTCGCCGAGGCTGGCCCCGCGATGCTCGTCCCCGGCCCGGCGGCAGAACTCGAGCCCGTGCTTGCGACGTTCCCCGCCAGCAGGTTCGCCGGCGACGCGGCGGTGGCCGGCGCGCTCGCCGCCGCCGGCCTGCGTACCGGCGACTCGGGCGCGGCGGCGCTGCATCTGGACAACGCCGAGCAGGCGCTCGGCCACTGCGCGCCGGCACAGCGCCAGCGAGTCACGACCTGGCTCCAGGCGCTGCGGCTGATGACCGCGGCCGGCGAGCAGGCCGCGCCAGACGGCGTGATCGAGCGGAGCCTGGCGATCGCGGCCGAGGCGGAACGGACCGCGTCCGCGCCGGCCGAGCAGCAAGGCCTCGGGCTGCTGTGGTGCGCGCTCGGCGTCGCGGAGCTCCGCCGCCTGAACGTCGTCGCGGCCCGCGAGAGCTTTGCACGGGCGCGCAAGTACCTGG
Organism: Streptosporangiaceae bacterium; assembly: GCA_035636335.1. Classification (GTDB taxonomy): domain Bacteria; phylum Actinomycetota; class Actinomycetes; order Streptosporangiales; family Streptosporangiaceae; genus Chersky-822. Next base: position 7,919 of record DASPZH010000222.1, on the reverse strand, counting down.
GTGAGGCCCGCCCCGAACTCGGCGGCCGCGCGCTGGCCTGGCAGGCGCTCGCCGAGGCGGTCTACGGTAACCCGCTCGCCGCCGACGACCTCGTCGCCGGCGGGCCAGACGACGGCGCCGATCCGCTCACCGAGCGGCTCACCGCGCTGACCGCGGCCCACGTTCACCTGGTCAGGGACGAACCCGCCGCCGCTCGGGCGGCGCTTGACCGGTGCGACCCCGCCAGCCACGCCGCCGGTCACGGGGCCGGCCGGCCTCGCGGCGCGGCGCAGCCCGCCGATCCGACGGCGGCACGCGTGATCGCGTCGCTGGCGGCGGCGGCTCGGGCGCGGCTCGCGCTGGCCGAGGGCGACATCGGCGCCGCGCGCGCCACCGTCAACCGGCTGCGCTACCAGCTCGCCGGCCCGGCACCGGGCCGGTATCACGGCGGCGACCGCGCGCCCGACCGTAACCGGGACCTGGAAAGGTCCCTCGCGCCGCTCGAGGCCGACATCGCGCTCCGCGACGGCGACCACAACCGGGCCAGGCTCGCGCTCGCCCAGGCCGAGCGGGCCGGACAGGACGCCGCGAACCTCGACAGCGGGCTGCTGCTCGCCCGGGCGCGGGTGCTGCTCGCCGAGGGCGACAACCGCGGCGCGCTGACCGTGGTCCGGCCGTGCCTCGAGCCCGCCGCCGGCGAGGCCTGCCGGGTCTCGCCGCACGACCGCGTCTGCGCGCTGGTCGCGGTCGCGGTCGCGGCGCGGCGGCTCGGCCAGACCGAACTGGCGTCCGACCAGCTCACCAGCGCGCTCGCGCTCGCCGAGCCGGAGGGGATGTACCGGCCCTTCCTGGACGGCGGCGCCGCGGCCAGGTCGGCGCTGACCGTGCTGATCAGGCCGGTCAGCCAGGGAGCGGCGTTCGCGGCGCGGATACTGCAGCGATTCGAGCTCGCCCCCGCCGGCCCGGGTCGAGGTCCCGGCCAGCCGGCGGCCGCCCCGGTCCCGCTGACCAGCAGCGAGCTCGCCGTGCTGCGGTTCCTGCCGTCGCACATGACCAACCAGGAGATCGCGGACGCGCTGTTCCTGTCGATCAACACGGTCAAGACGCACCTGCGATCCGTCTACCGCAAGCTCGGCGTCAGGACCAGGCGCCAGGCGATCGCGCGCGCCGGCAAGCTCGGCCTGCTGTAGGCGCTGGGTGTGATGGCGGAGGGCCGGTCGCACCGGCCAGCCCGGTCAGGTACAGTGGACCGATCATGCGGCGCTTCGTACTCATTCTTAGCAGCCGTAGCGGGACCTGATCAGGCAGGCCAGCAACCCGCTACGGGGATGAGGCGCTGGCCGCGTGCCCTCAGGTATCGCAAGCGCACCCGTCGCTTCCCGCCCGGCCGATCTGAACGCCGGGCCGGACCTGAGTTCCGATCAGGAGCAGGCCGGGATACTCCCGTCGTCGTGGCAACGGCTCAGCCTCAAGCTGGAACGCCTGGCAGCAGCTAGTTCCCCGCGACATGACAGGAGTGTGTGATGATGAGGCCGGATTCCCACCCGGAGGTCCTGCCGGCAGACCAGGCTGACTCGAGTGCGTCGGCCCTGCATGCGGTGCAGGTCGCACTCGACCGGCGCGACAACGGCGGCGATGCCCGCTCCGCCGGCGACGAGTAGGCCGGGTCGACCAGGATGGAGCGCAGTTCATGAGCGGCCGGCTCTTCGACAAGGTATGGCAACGACACCTGGTAGCCAGTCCCGATGGCGAGCCGCCGCTGCTCTACATCGACCTGCACCTCGTCCACGAGGTGACCTCGCCGCAGGCGTTCGAGGGCCTCGAGCTCGCGGGCCGTGCGGTCCGCCGTCCCGACCTGACCGTCGCGACGATGGACCACGACGTCCCCACCGTCAACCCGCTCGGGCCGGTCACCGACCCGCTCGCGGCCGAGCAGATGGCCAGGCTGCGCAAGAACTGCGAGGCCCACGGCGTCACGCTGTACCCGCTCGGCAGCGCCGATCAGGGTGTCGTGCACGTGATCGGCCCGCAACTCGGGCTGACCCAGCCCGGCATGACCGTGGTCTGCGGCGACAGCCACACCTCGACGCACGGCGCGTTCGGCGCGCTGGCGTTCGGGATCGGCACGACCGAGGTGGAGCACGTGCTGGCCACGCAGACGCTGCGCCAGGTCAAGCCGCAGGCGATGGCGGTCACCGTCGACGGCGAGCTGCCGCCGGGGGTGACCGCCAAGGACCTCGTGCTGGGCATCATCGCCGAGATCGGGACCGGCGGCGGATCCGGGTCGGTGATCGAGTACCGCGGCGCAGCGGTGCGCGGGCTCGACATGGCCGGCCGGATGACGGTCTGCAACATGTCGATCGAGGCGGGCGCCAGGGCCGGGATGATCGCGCCGGACGAGACGACGTTCGCGTTCCTGCGGGGCAGGCCGCACAGCCCGACGGGCGCGGCCTGGGAGCGGGCGCTGGACGACTGGCGGTCGCTGGTCACCGACGACGACGCGGTGTTCGACCGCGAGGTACGGATCGACGCCGCCACGCTGCGCCCGGTCGTGACCTGGGGCACCACCCCGGCGCAGTCGGTCAGCATCGACGGCGCGGTCCCCGATCCCGCCTCGTTCGCCACCGCGGCGCAGCAGCAGGCCGCGCGGCGGGCGCTCCACTACATGGGGCTGACGCCCGGAACCGCGGTCAGGGACATCGCCGTCGACACCGTTTTCATCGGCTCGTGCACCAACGGCCGCCTGGCCGACCTGCGCGCGGCGGCCGGCGTGCTGCGAGGCAGGAAGGTCAGCCCCGCCGTCCGCGCGATGGTGGTGCCCGGGTCGGCCCGGGTCAAGGCGGAGGCCGAGGCCGAGGGCCTCGACGCCGTGTTCACCGCGGCCGGCTTCGAGTGGCGGTCGGCGGGCTGCTCGATGTGCCTGGGCATGAACGGCGACATCCTCGCGCCGGGCGAGCGCAGCGCGTCCACGAGCAACAGGAACTTCGAGGGCCGGCAGGGTCCGGGCGGGCGCACCCACCTCGTCTCGCCGGCGATGGCGGCGGCGACCGCGGTGGCCGGGCGGTTCGCCGTGCCCGGCGACCTGGAAGGAGCAGGCTAGATGCGCGCAGTGCAGCGGGTCGAGGGCCGCGCGGTCGTCATCGACCGCCGCGACATCGACACCGACACGATCATCCCGGCGGCCTGGCTGAAGCGGGTCGAGCGGACCGGGTTCGGCGCCGGGCTATTCGAGGCGTGGCGGGCCGACCCCGCGTTCGCGCTGAACGCACCGGCGGCAGCCGAGGCGAAGATCCTGGTCGCCGGGGCCAACTTCGGCTGCGGATCGTCGCGGGAGCACGCCGTCTGGGCGCTCCAGGACTTCGGGTTCGAGGCGGTGATCGCGCCGAGCTTCGCGGACATCTTCCGTGGCAACAGCACCGGCGCCGGGCTCGTGACCGCGCAGGCCGACGAGGACAGCGTCGCGGCGCTGGTCGCCGCGCTCGCCGCGGACCCGGCCGCGCGCGTGGCGGTCGACGTCGCCGAGCGCGCGATCGCGGTCCCGGCGGCCGGGTTCGCCGCGCCGTTCGCGCTGCCCGACTACGCTCGCTGGCGGCTGCTGGAGGGCCTGGACGACATCGCCGTCACGCTCTGGCACGCCGACGCGATCGCCGAGTTCGAGCGGCGCAGGCCGGGCTGGCTGCCGGTTTCTGGCCCCCTCGCGCACGCCACTACCTGATATGCCCTAGGGTGGGGGCGGCGGGCAGCGTCGCCTCCCACTTCCCTTTCCCAGGCTCACGGAGATTGACCACGACCATGATCGTCCAGTTCCGAGTAATCCTTATCACGTAGCGCGAGCCTGGTGACGGGCTCGCGCTACTCCTCCTCGGCCGGTTCGGCCAGGAGGTTTTTTGTTATCGCGATCCCCGAAGCGCACCGACCAAATCTCGAAGGAGCACACCCGTGGAAGTGACCGGAGCCCAGGCGCTCGTCCGCAGCCTGGAGTGCCAGGGAGTCGATGTCGTGTTCGGCTTGCCTGGCGGCGCCATCCTGCCCGCATACGACCCGTTGCGATCCTCCTCGCTCCGGCACGTCCTCGTCCGGCACGAGCAGGGCGCGGGCCACGCGGCCGAGGGCTACGCGTGGGCGACCGGCCGGACCGGCGTCTGCATGGCGACCAGCGGCCCCGGCGCCACCAACCTGGTGACGGCCCTGGCCGACGCGTACATGGACTCCGTCCCCGTCGTCGCGATCACCGGCCAGGTCCCGACCGCGATGATCGGCACCGACGCCTTCCAAGAATCGGATATAACGGGTATCACCGCGCCGGTCACCAAGCACAACGAACTCGTCACCGACGCGGAACGGATTCCGGCCGCGATCGCCGAGGCCTTCCACATCGCGTCCACCGGCCGGCCAGGCCCGGTCCTCGTCGACCTGCCCAAGGACATACTGCAGGCCACCACCTCGTGGTCCTGGCCGCCCGCGCTCGACCTCCCCGGCTACCGGGTGCCGGGCCCGGCCGATCCGGAGCGGATCGCGGCGGCCGCGCGGCTGCTGCACCAGGCCCGCAGGCCCGTGCTGTACGTCGGCGGCGGAGTCGTCAAGTCGGACTCGCACGAGCCGCTGCGCGAGCTCGCCGAGCTTGCGCAGGCGCCGGTCACGACCACGCTGATGGCACGCGGCGCGTTCCCCGACACGCACCCCCTGGCGCTCGGCATGCCTGGCATGCACGGCACGTACGCCGCCGTCGCCGCGCTCCAGGAGTGCGACCTGATCGTCGCGCTCGGCGCGCGGTTCGACGACCGGGTAACCGGCAAGCTGGCCGCGTTCGCGCCCAAGGCCAAGATTGTGCACGCCGATATCGATCCGGCCGAGATCGGCAAGAACCGCGCACCCGACGTTGCGATCATCGGCAATCTGCGCGCGGTGCTCCCCGAGCTCGTGGTCGCGATGCGAACGCTGGTCAACGGCGCGGGCCGGGCCCGCACCGCGGACTGGCTCGCCACCACAGCGGGATGGAAGCGCAGCTTCCCGCTGCGTTACGCCCAGGAGAGCGACGGCCCGCTCAAGCCGCAGCACGTGGTCGAGAAGCTGTCCGCGATGACCAGCGGCGACGCGATCGTCGTGGCGGGCGTCGGCCAGCACCAGATGCACGCGTCGCAGCACTACACCTTCACCAAGCCGCGGAGCTGGATCAACTCCGGCGGCGCGGGCACGATGGGCTTCGCCGTTCCGGCCGCGATGGGCGCGCAGATCGGCCGGCCGGGCGAGCTCGTGGTGGCGATCGACGGCGACGGCTGCTTCCAGATGACCGCGCAGGAGCTTGCTACCTGCGCGATCGAGGGCCTGCCGATCAAGGTGCTGATCTTCAACAACGGCTTCCTCGGCATGGTCAGGCAGTGGCAGGAACTGTTCTACGAGGAGCGCTACTCCGAGGTCCACCTCGGCACCGCGATCCCGGACTACGTCAAGCTGGCCGAGGCGTACGGTTGCGTCGGCCTGCGCTGCGAGCAGGCCGGGGACGTGGATGCCATCCTGGAGAAGGCGCTGTCCGTGACGGACGTCCCGGCCGTGGTGGACTTCCGCACGCACGACGCCGAGGGCGTCTTCCCGATGATTCCGGTCGGCCACGCCAACGACGACATCGTCCTCGGCCCCGAGTTCACCGCCGCCGAGCAGCAGGCCGCGGCGCGCAAGGAAGTGATCGCGACATGACCACCCACACGCTCTCTGTCCTGGTCGAGAACAAGCCGGGCGTGCTCGCGCACGTGGCCGGGCTGTTCTCACGGCGGGCGTTCAACATCACCTCGCTGTCGGTCGGCCCGACCGGCGACGGGCGGGTCAGCCGGATGACGATCGTGGTCGATGGCGAGATCACGCCGGTTGACCAGGTGCGCAAGCAGCTCGAGAAGCTGGTGCGGGTGCTCAAGGTGGTCGAACTGCACGAGGACGCGGCGGTCGAGCGTGAGCTGGCGCTGATCAAGGTGTCGGTGCGGGCAGAGCTGCGGGCCGCCCTGCTCGACGTCGCTACTGCCTACAGCGCGAATGTCGTAGACCTCGGGCCGGAGACGATCGTGCTCGAGGCGGTCTGCAGTCCGGGGCGACTCGACGCGTTGCTCGGGCAGCTCGATCGGCATGGGACGTGTGAGCTCGTGCGGACGGGGCTCATTGCCATCGGTCGGGGCAGCGGGACGATCACCGATGAAGACCCGGTAGCACTGGCGGTCTGCGCTTAGGTACGGACCAAAGACAAGACCCAAAGACAAAGAACAAAGAACGAAGACAAGACCTGGAAGGACTTCTCTGATGGCGACGGTGTATTACGACGACGAGGCGGATCTGGGGCTGGTGCAGGGGCGGAAGATCGCGGTGCTGGGGTACGGGTCGCAGGGGCACGCGCACGCGCTGAGCTTGCGGGACTCCGGGTGCGATGTGCGGGTCGGGCTGCCCGAGGGGTCGAAGTCGCGCGCGAAGGCAACCGAGGCCGGGCTGGCCGTGGGGACGGCGGCTGATGTGTGTGCGTGGGGGGACCTGATCATGGTGCTGACGCCGGACACGGGGCAGCGGAAGCTGTACGCGGAGGCGATCGGGCCGAACCTGAAGGCGGGGGACGCGCTGTTCTTCGCGCATGGGTTCAATGTTCACTTCGGGTATGTGTCGGCGCCCGCGGACGTGGATGTCGCGATGGTGGCGCCGAAGGCGCCCGGGCATACGGTGCGGTGGCAGTACGAGGCGGGGCAGGGGACGCCGGTGCTGGTGGCCGTGGCGCAGGACGCGACCGGGAAGGCGTGGGACCTGGTCAAGTCGTACGCCAAGGCGATCGGCGGGACCAAGGCGGGGGCCTTGGTGACGACGTTCCCCGAGGAGACCGAGAGCGACCTGTTCGGTGAGCAGGCGGTGCTCTGCGGCGGGGTGACCGCCCTGGTCAACGCCGGGTTCGAGACCCTCGTCGCGGCCGGTTACCAGCCCGAGGTGGCCTACTTCGAGTGCCTGCACGAGCTCAAGCTGATCGTGGACCTCATGCAAGCCGGCGGCCTGACCTGGATGCGCTACTCGGTCAGCGACACGGCCGAGTACGGCGACCTGACCAGGGGCCCCAAGGTGATCGCGGAGCCGACCAGGCAGGCGATGGCCAAGATCCTCGCCGACATCCAGTCCGGCGACTTCGCTAAGGAGTGGATCGCCGAGGACGACGCGGGCCGACCCAACTTCGAGCGGCTCCGCCGCGAGGCCCAGACCAGCCAGATCGAGCAGACCGGGCGCCCGCTGCGCCGCATGATGAGCTGGCTCGACGCTCCTACCGATCACGAGGGGGAGCTCTGATGCCAGGCAATGTACGCAGCTATGCCGTCACCCACCTGCCGGGCGACGGTATCGGCCCCGAGGTCACCGCCGTCGCCAGGGACCTCATTGACCTGACCGGCAAGCAACACGGCTTCAGCATCGACTGGCGCCACTGCCCGCTCGGCTCTGAGCACTACTTGCGAACCGGCGAGGTCCTGCCGGACGGCGTACTGGATGACCTCCGGCAGACCGACGCCATCTTCCTTGGCGCCGTCGGCAGCCCGTCGGTCCCGCCCGGAGTCCTGGAGCGCGGCCTGCTGCTGAGACTTCGCTTCGAGCTCGACCTCTACGTCAACCTCCGCCCGGCCAGGCAACGTCCGGGCGTGGACGCCGATGGCGCCGACGACCTCGACTTCGTGGTCGTGCGCGAGAACACCGAGGGCCTGTACGCCGGCGCCGGCGGCATTGCCCACCGGGGAAGCTCCTTCGAGGTCGCGACCGAGGAGTCGCTGAACACCCGGGCCGGCGTCGAGCGCTGCGTCCGCTACGCGGCCGCTCTCGCCAAGAAGCGCAGCGGCAAGCTGACTCTCGTGCACAAGACCAACGTCCTGGTGAACGCGGGCAGCCTGTGGAAGCGAGTAGCCGACGAGGTCGCGGCCGAGACCGGCGTCACGCTC
>DASPZH010000221.1:0-7197 GCA_035636335.1 Streptosporangiaceae bacterium | reverse complement strand
CCGGCCGGGCCGGGGTTCCGGCGGTTCTCGACGCCAGCGGCGACGCCCTGGCCAGCGGCGCGGCGGCCGGCCCGGCGCTGGTCAAGCCCAACTTGGCCGAGCTCGAGACGGCCGCCGGGCGCGGGCTGCGCACCGCCGCCGAGAACCACGCGCCCGAGCTGCCCGAGGTCGAGGCGGCCGCGTACGGGGCGCGGACTGCCGACGGCCCAGATCTGCCCGCGGTCGAGGCGGCAGCGCGGGGGCTGGTCGCGCTGGGGGCCGGAGCCGTCGTGGTCTCGCTCGGGGCGCACGGGCTGCTCGCCGTCGGACCCGACGGCACCTGGCACGCGCGGCCGCCCGGGCCGGTGTCCGGGAACCCGACCGGCGCTGGCGACGCCGTCGTGGCCGGGCTCGCCGACTCGCTGGCGCGCGGCCACGACTGGCCGGCCATGCTGCGGCACGCGGCGGCGCTCGGCACCGCGTCGGCGGTCACGCCGGTGGCCGGCGAGTTCGCGCTGGCGGACTACGAGCGCCTGGTCACGACGGTCCAGGTCATCGGGGCCGGGCCGGGGCGGGAGCGTGGCTAATGCCGTCGAGCGGCACGGCGGAGATCATCGCGGCGGCCCGGGCCGAGGGCCGTGGCGTCGGCGCGTTCAACCTGATCGGGATCGAGCACGCCGAGGCGATCGTCGCGGGTGCGGAGGCGGCCGGCCTGCCGGTCGTGCTCCAGATCAGCGAGAACTGCGTGAAGTACCACGGCGCCCTCGAACCGATCGCGCTCGCCGCGCTGACCATCGCTGGGGCGGCCGCGGTGCCGGTCGCCGTCCACCTGGACCACGCCACCAGCGTCGGCCTGGTCCGGGCGGCCGCCGCGGCCGGCGTCGGGTCGGTGATGATCGACGCGTCGGCCCTGGACCACGCGGCCAACGTCGCGGCCACCGCCGAGCTGGCACGCTGGTGCCATCGGCGCGGCATCTGGGTCGAGGCCGAACTCGGCGAGATCGGCGGCAAGAATGGCGTGCATGCCACCGGAGTGCGGACCAGGCCCGACGACGCGGCCGCCTACGTGACGGCGACCGGCGTCGACGCCCTGGCCGTGGCCGTCGGCAGCTCGCACGCCATGCTGAGCAGGGACGCCGTGCTCGACTTCGACCTGATCGGGCAGATCAGGGCGCGGGTGCCGGCCGCCGTGCCGCTCGTGCTGCACGGGTCGTCCGGCGTCCCCGACGCCTCGCTGTCCAAGGCGATCCTGGCCGGGATGACGAAGATCAACATCGCCACGCAGCTGAACAAGGTGTTCACCGCCGCGGTGCGGGAGCGGCTTGCCGCTGACGAGCGGCTGGTCGACCCGCGCGGGTACGGCGCGGCCGGCCGGGACGCGGTCACGGCCGAGGTCACCAGGCTGCTCGGCGTGCTCCAGTGCTGGCCCGGGGGGACGACCCCCCGGAACCCCCCGCAGGGCTGGCCCGGGGGGACGACCCCCCGGAACCCCCCGCAGGTGGCGGGCTGATGAGCCGGTACCGGCGGCTGAACGACCTGCTGGAACTGCTCGCCGCGGACGGCCAGGTCACCGTGGAGCGGGCGGCGACCGCGCTCGGCGTCTCCGCGGCCACGGTACGGCGCGACTTCGACGACCTGGCCGCCCAGCAGATGCTGACCAGGATCCGCGGCGGCGCGGTTGCCCGCGGGGTGACCTACGACCTGCCGCTGCGGTACAAGACCGAGCGGCACCCGACCGAGAAGCACAAGATCGCCGTCGTGGCCGCGGCCATGATCCGCCCCGGTCAGGTCGCCGGGCTCAACGGCGGCACGACCACCACCGAGGTCGCCAGGGCGCTGGCGGTCCGCGCCGACCTCCAGTCGGGCGACCCGCTCGCGCCGGCGCTGACCGTGGTGACCAACGCGCTGAACATCGCCGCCGAGCTCGCCGTGCGGCAGAATATCAAGATCGTGGTCACCGGGGGAGTGGCGCGGCCGCAGTCCTACGAACTGACCGGCCCGCTGGCAACGGGCGTGCTCGAGCAGGTCGCGCTGGACGTCGCGATCCTGGGCGTCGACGGGATCGGCGCGGAGGCGGGAGCCACGGCGCACCACGAGGGCGAGGCCAGCATCAACCGGCTCATGACCCAGAGAGCGGACCGGGTGATCGTCGCGGCCGACTCGTCCAAGGCCGGGCGGCGGGCGTTCGCCAGGATCTGCGCGGCCAGTGAGGTGGACGTGCTGGTGACCGACGCCGGCATCGATGCCGACCAGGAGGCTCGGCTCACCGAGGCGGGCGTCCGCGTCGTCATCGCCTGAGCGCGCGCGGCCGGGACGGCCGGAAAATGAGAGGCCGGCTCCTGGCCCGCTGTGGCAACATGCGCGGGTGGACAAGGCGGCCATCACGGCGGATCTCGTGTCGCGGCTGATTGCCGCGCAGTTTCCGCAGTGGGCGGGACTACCCGTCAGGCCCGTGGAGCTCGACGGCTGGGACAACACCACGTTCCGCCTGGGCGAGGACATGTCCGTGCGGTTGCCCAGCGGCGACAAGTACGTGCTTCAGGTCGACAAGGAGCACCGGTGGTTGCCCGTGCTCGCCCCGCGCCTGCCGCTGCCTATCCCTCAGCCGCTGGCGAAGGGCGCCCCTGGGTGCGGGTTCGTCAGGCCGTGGTCGGTTTACCGCTGGCTCGACGGCGACACCGCGACCGCCGAGCGGGTCACCGATCAGGTCGCCTTCGCGGCCGACCTGGCCGGGTTCCTGACCGCGCTGTACCGGATCGACGTGCGGGGCGGCCCGCCGCCCGGAGACCACAACTTCTTCCGTGGCGGCCCGCTGACCGTCTATGACGGCGAGACCAGGGCGGCGATCGCGGCGCTCGGCAGCGAGGTCGACGCCGGGTGCGCGACGCGGGCGTGGGAGGCAGCGCTGCGCGCGACATGGCGGGGGACTCCAGTCTGGGTGCACGGCGACATCGCCAGCGGGAACCTGCTTGTCCGCGGCGGTCGCCTGCACGCTGTCATCGACTTCGGTTGCTCTGGCGTGGGTGACCCCGCCGGCGACACCGCGATCGCGTGGACGTTCCTGTCCGGCGAGGCCCGCCGGGTGTTCAGGTCGCTGCTGCCCTTCGACGAGGCGACGTGGGCACGGGGCCGGGGCTGGGCGTTGTGGAAGGCGCTGATCGTGCTCGTTGACGCCCTGGACAACGATCCGCAGGATGCGATCTTGACCAAGCGCGTCATCGACGAGGTTCTCGCCGAGCACGAGGCCTGCGGCGCCCTCTAGCCGGCCAGCGTTCAAAGGTTCAGCTCGATGGGAGCTCGTGGGGCCGGGGCGGCTAGCTGGCGGCGGAGATCTGGTCGCCCACGCTGATCTGGCCATCGGTCAGGATGTCTGCGTTGAGGCCGGCCCGGTGGATGAGGTCCTTGATGATGCCGGGCCTGGTCAGCTCCTGCAGGTGCTGGCACGGCTCGCAGAGCTTGACGCCGAGGCACTCTACGTCACCGACCAGGAAGCGCTTGCCGACCAGGTTGTTCAGCCGCACGCCGCGCACGACCACCTGGCGGCGGGACTGGGCGCCGGTGAGGCCGACGTCCTCGAGCGCCTCCGCCTCGATCAGAGTCAGCGCCTCGCCGGGTCGCGTGCCGTGCTCACAGAACTGGCGGTCGCCCTTGAGTCCCTTGCCCGAGATGGCGGCAACGGACTCGACTTGGGCAAGCGCCTCGCTGGGCCCGATGTTGATCTCCACAACCTTCATGGACCCATCATCGCGGTCGGCGCCGGGGCGGCCAAGCCGGTTTTCCGCGTGCCGAGGACTCGGCGTTGTGCGGCACCCTGGTGTCGTGAGCATGTCCGCACACGGCCGGGAGGCCAGGCTCGGCATCGACATCGGGCGCGTGATCATCGACGGGCCCGCGCATCCCGGCGGCGGGGACACCGCCTTCTTCCGGGGCAGCGAGGCCGTCATGCTGGCCACCCCCGAGATGGCGGGCTCGGTGGCGGCGATCTCGCGCCTGGTCGACCTGTTCGCCGGGCGGGTCTGGCTCGTCTCCAAGTGCGGGCCGCGGGTGCAGGCCAGGACGCTGCGCTGGCTGGCTGGACATGACTTCTACCGGCGGACTGGCCTGCCGCCGGATCATGTCAGGTTTTGCCTGACGCGCCCTGAGAAGCGCATCCACTGCGAGCAACTCAGTCTCACCCACTTCGTGGATGATCATCCTGAGGTCCACACCGCCATCCGCGGATATGTTGATCATCACTATTTCTTCGGACCGCAGGGTGAGTCAGTCCCCGGCTTCGGCAGTCACGCGCGGGACTGGGTCGAGGCCGAGGCGCTGATCAGGGCATCGCTCGGCGCCGGCCCGCGGCGGCACCGGCCTAGAACGCGCAGTACATGATGTGCAGGCCGACCCGGCCGTGTTCCGGGTGTTCGAAGGCGCCTGGCACGGTGCCGACCAGCTCGAAGCCGAGCCGCCGGTAGATCGCGACGGCCGACCGGTTCGTCTCGACCACGGCGTTGAACTGCATTCCCGCGTACCCCCGCTCCCGCGCCCAGTCGAGCGCGAACCGGCACAGCGAGGTGCCCACGCCCTTTCCCCTGGCCTCGCCGGCGACCATGAAGCTCGCGGTCGCGATGTGCGATCCGGGCCCCGCCTTGTTGGGGCCCATCTTGGCGGTCCCCAGCACCCGGCCGGCCTCCGTCGCCACCACGGTCAGGCCGGGCGGCCGCTCGACCCAGGCGTCCCTGGCCTGCTCGGCGGTCATCGCCGGGTCGTAGGGGAACGTGTCCCGGGCCCGGACCACCTCGCGCACGATCGGCCAGACCTGCGGCCAGTCGGTCCCGGCGAACTCTCGAATCTCCACGGCACGCAAGGTATCGGCTCAGCCGGGCCCCGGCCAACCGGGTTCTTCGGCACCGCCGCCCGGGCGCAGCAGCCTTGCAGCGCCGCGGACATCACTACCTAGGGTTCGGGCCAGAACGGAAACTCACCCCGTCCAGTTGCCACCTGAGGTCCGGTGGCGTCGCGGAAAATGAGGGTCATCGCGTCGTCGCGAACCCCTTCGTCGCACAGTAGCCCGCAGACCGCCCGCGCAAGCTGCCGCCGTTGCGTCTCGTCGAGTCCGCCGATCGTGACTTCCACGCGGGCGAATATCTCGGGTGGGATTTCCTCGCCCCCGTGGACGAAAACCGATTCAGGCTCGGCAAAGAGGACGGTTACGGCGTCGATCGGCTGCCCTGCCGCGGCGGCCGCAAGGCCAATCTGCTTCGCCAGACGGCGGCGACCTTTGTCATCGAGCGCACCGGTTAGGATCTCGAAGGTCGGCATGCGAACAGCCTAGGCAGCGGCACGGATCGCGCATCGGTATGGGTCTGCCGACCGCTGGGGTTTGCGGTCGTCCGGGTTTGCGGCCGACGAGGACTCATGGCGTGTGCAGCGTGGTGCCGGCCGGATGTCCGCGCCGCGGCCCGTCGGCGACCGTCCACGCCTGCTGCCTGCCGTGCACCTGCCAGGCGTGCCCCGCGCCGGTCAGGTCGACGATCGCCGTGTCCTCGTCGATCCCCAGCACGGTAGTTCCGGCCGGGGCATGCAGCAGCGCCCTCGTCAGCAGGTCGGGCACCCAGCCGAGCATCTTGTCGAAGTGCGGCAGCACCCGCAGGCAGGGGAGCAGGCCGAGACCGGGGTCTGGCTCGCGGCGCAGCGCGCGCATCGCCGGAACCCACCCGGTCAGCGCCATCGCGCCGGCCGAGCAGCCGGCCAGTGCCGATCCCGACCGCCACGCGGCGAGAATGGCCGCCCACACCGCGGTGCCGCGCAGGGTCTGGGCCAGGTAGGTGGGGCTGCCGCCGGACAGGTAGATCAGGCCTGCGCCGTCGATCAGCCCGGCCAGGTCGGGGGAGTCCGCCTCGGCACGGTCCCGCACCACGACCGGAACCTGCTCGACGCCGAGCCGCTCGGCCTGGGCCGCGCCGAGGTCGAGCCAGCGCCGCAGGCTGCGCTCGCCCTCGGGCGCCGCCGCCGTCGGAAGCTGTACGTACCTGGGCGGACGGTCGGCGAGCAGCAAGCCCTCGACTTCGGTCATGACGGGCAGGTACTCGCCGCTGCCCACCAGGGCAAGCGGCCCGGGACTCAGGCCCGCCTCGTGCTCGCGCGGCATAGGGCAATCATGGACCGCGGTGACGCCGGCTCGCTACCGAGCACTGTGCTGCCTGCCGTGGTCCAGGAGGCTTGGCGGGGGCCGCGAGTACAGGGCCGCCAGTACAGAGGCCGTGAGTACAGTGGTGTGCCGTGACCCATTACAGCCGGCTGAGCAAGATCGTCATCGACGTGCCCGGGGACGTCCACGACCAGGAGCTGGAGTTCTGGCAGGGAGCGACGGGCCGCGAGCTCATCCGTTACGTGCGCTATCCCGAATACCACGGCGCCGAGCTGCACGGCCACGACCTCGGCCTGCTCATCCAGCGGATCGGCGTCGGCCACTCCCGGGTGCACGTCGACATCCACACCGACGACCTCGCGGCCGAGGTGGCCAGGCTCGAGGCGCTCGGCGCCAAGCGCGAGTTCCAGGTCCATGCGTGGTGGGTGATGAGCGACCCGGCCGGGATGCTGTTCTGCGTGGTACCGGACGAGCCCGGGGCGCTGACCGACGAGAACGCTTGGCGCTGGGACTAGGCGTTTCACGCCGGCCGTCCGACCGGCATGCCGGCCGCGCGGGCTAGGTGCCGGGCCGCTTACCCGGCCGGCCGTGCGCTCACGGTGTCCGCGCTGCGCGTGTTGATCACCCGGCCAGGATCGATGCTCTGTGCCTCGGCCCGCGCGCAGCCGCTGCCGAGCCAGTCGAGCTGCCCTGGCGCGTGCGCGTCGGTGTCGATGGCGAACAGGCAGCCCATGTCGGCCGCCAGGTGCAGCAGCGGGTCGGGCGGGTCCTGCCGCTCGGGGCGGCAGTTGATCTCGACCGCGACGCCGTGATCACGGCAGGCGGCGAACACGCGCTCCGGGTCGAACTGCGACTCCGGCCGGCCGCGGCCGGCGATGAGCCTTCCGGTGCAGTGCCCGAGCACGCCCACGTGCGGGTTGGAGACGGCGGCAACCATCCGCTCGGTCATCTGGTCGGCCGGCATCCGCAGCTTCGAGTGGACGCTGGCGACCACGACTTCCAGCCGGCCGAGCAGGTCGTCGCGCTGGTCCAGGGAGCCATCCTCGAGGATGTCGACTTCGATCCCGGTCAGGATGCGGAACGGC
>DASPZH010000220.1:0-6367 GCA_035636335.1 Streptosporangiaceae bacterium | reverse complement strand
CAACGCGGTGTTCCTCGCCTGCGCCGTCGAGGCGGTCGAGGCGACGACCATCGTGCTCGCGGCGGGCACGGCGCGGGACTGGCGCTCGGCCAACGTCGGCATGATCGCCGCGCTTGCCGTGCTCGCGGTCCTGACTGCTGCGCTCGGCCCGGCGGTCAGCGCGCTGCCGCTGCAGGCGCTGCGGCTCTTCGTGGGGGCGCTGCTGCTGGTCTTCGGGCTCCAGTGGCTGCGCAAGGCGATCCTGCGGGCCAGCGGCCACAAGGCGCTGCACGACGAGGACGCGATCTACCGCGAGCAGGTCAGCGCGGCGCGGTCCGAGCCGACCCGCCGCACCGCCCTGATACCGGACATGTACGGGTTCACGCTGTCGTTCAAGGGTGTCCTGCTCGAGGGGCTGGAAGTGGTGTTCATCGCGCTGACGTTCGGCGGAAACGCGCACCGGATACCACTCGCGGCGCTCGCCGCGGTCAGCGCGGTCGTGCTCGTCGCACTGGCGGGCGTCGCGATCCGCGCACCGCTCGCGCGGGTTCCGGAGAACACTCTGAAGTTCGTGGTCGGTGTGCTGCTGACGTCCTTCGGCACGTTCTGGGGAGCTGAGGGCGCGGGCGCGACCTGGCCAGGTTCCGACGCCGCGCTGCTCGTCCTGGCGCCAGGCATCGCTCTGTTCGCGCTGGCCCTGGTGGCGGCGGCGCGGCGGGTGCCCCCCGGCCCGGCCGGCCAGGCCCAGCCCCGAGCGGCCGTGGTTGAGGCCGGCTAGATGGCCGGCGAGGAGGCTGGCCGGGTGACGGCCCGGGTGCGGGCGTTCGGCGCCTTCGCCTACGACTTCGTCATCGGCGACGACTGGTGGGTGGCCGCCGGCGTGGCGGCCGCCCTCGCGGTCACGTACCTGCTGGCCCACGCGGCGTCCGTCGCCGCCTGGTGGCTGATCCCAGCGGTGCTCGTCCTGCTGTTGCCGGTCAGCCTGTGGCGGGCGATCAGGAAACGCTAGCGGCCCGGGACCGGGCCGCCGACCGGCGGCGCGGCCAAGCGCGCCGCCACCTTTGGCAGTCTGCTACCTGCTTTCCGCCTCCTCGGCGTAGACCCGCGCCGCGTACTCCTCGAGCGACTGCTCGCAGGCCGCGAGCCCGTGCTCCGCGGCCTGCAAGCCGGACGCGCCGAAGACATCACGCTCGCGGACCCTGGCCAGCCAGTTCCGCAGCTTGACCAGGTCGACCTCGTTCTCCTCGAGCTCGGCGTAGGTGAAGTGGTCGGCCACGTACTCCTTGCGCACCTGCTCTTGGAAGTCCTCGCACTTGTCGGCGATCTCGGCGTACTCGTCGTCGCGTGCCGCCTGGAACGCCGTCAGGATCTCCTGCTCGCCGGCCAGGACCGAGCAGGACAGCAGCACGGCGGTGCCCGCCATGTCGAGGATCTCGCGCCGCAGCTTGCGCAGTGCCCGCTCCGCCCCGACGCTGGCCGGCAGCGCTGCGGCGGAGTTCTGCAGGTAGATGGCGCCCAGGCTCTTCAGCCGCCGCCACACCGCGGCCCGCAGCCTGGTCGGCTCGGACGGCACCCGGTAGACCAGGAGCAGCCAGCCGCTGCCATCCGCGGAGACGGCTTTCACCGGGTCATTGTCGCAGCACCGGATGTACCTGCCGGACACACCCTAGCTGCGTGAGGTCCTGCCTAACTTGTCGAAGTTCGGGTTGCGTGGCGTCTGCGGGGTGATGACCGGGGCGCGCAGGTCGGCGGGCTGCGCCTTGATGCTGTCGATCCTGGCCATGAGCTCGGCCTCGGCGGCGATCTCATCCGCGGTGGGCGACAGCGCGATCGTCGCGGTCAGCACGAAGGTGGTGATCGACACCCCGATGATGAGCGGCAGCAGGAAGGCCGCGGCGTTGGCACCGTTCGTGGCCATCGGTTGCCCGTCGGGCGGGTAGACGCGCATCGCGGCCATGCCGGTGTAGTGCATGCCGCTGACCGCGACGCCCATGATCGCGGCCGCGCCGAGCGTGGTCCAGAAGCCGCCGAGCCGCAGGGCCGCCCACAGCGCGGCGGTCGCCGCCACGATCGCGATCACGATGGACAGCGCGAACAGCTTCGGGTCGTAGTTCATCCGCGCGGGCATCCGCATCGCCGCCATGCCGCTGTAGTGCATGGCCGCGACGCCTAGCCCGGTGATCACCCCGCCGGTCAGCAGCGACCTGACCGTCGCCCGGCCCAGTCCGCTGATCAGCAGGCCGATCGTGACGAAGATCACAGCGATCAGCATGCTGAGCAAGGTGACCGGCACGTTGTAGCGGATGGTCTCGCCGGGGATCGTGAACCCGAGCATGGCGATGAAGTGCATGACCCAGATGCCCGTGATGCCGATCGAGACCGCAGCGACGATCAGCCACCGGGTCCTGGCCTGGCCTCCACTCGCGCGTGATCTGCTGGTGCACCGCAGCCCAAGGAACGAGCCGAGGAACGACATCAGGTAAGCCAGGGCCGGGGTCAGCAGGCCGTAGGAAAAGTTATGAACCGTAAGCATCCATAATCTCCGACTGCGCGAATTTCCTGGCAGCTTACAGGCGCAGGTGCTCGGGCGATGGCGATCGGGGTCACAAGCTGGCCAGAACGGCCGTTACCCGGCGAGCAGGAACCTGCCGTCCGCCGGGGTCTCGGTCGCGGCCCCGCCGTCGTCACACGCGATCCCCGGCGGCAAGCTGCCGCCAGCGACCAGCGACCGGTAGAGCGGGCGGCGGCCGGGCTCGGAGTCGTAGTGGGGGCAGTAACTCGGCGCGAGCAGGCCCAGCCCGTCGCCGAACGACCGCAAGTCGATACCGAACGAGTCCGTCGTTCCCGAGGTGAACCAGCAGATCGCGCCGGCGCTGACGCCGGACAGCACGATCCCGGCCCGCCAGGCACTTGCCATCACCTTGTCCAGGCCGTGCACCCGCCAGACGGCCAGCATGTTGGCCACGCTGCCGCCCCCGACGAAGATCACGTCCTGGGACAGCAGCAAGTCCTCCGGGTCGGCCGTATTGGGCATCGGGAAGAGCTGAAGGTGGGTGAGCCGGCACCCGATCGCGCCGAGGAACTGGTAGGTCCTCGTGTAGGAGGCGGGATCATCGCCGGAGGCCGTGTTGAGCATGCAGATCCTCGGCGCCTTGGCGCCCGACAGCCGCGCGGCGTACGCCGCGAGCAGCGGAGCGCCCTCGGCGTCGGCACCGATCGCGTCGGAACCGCGCAAGCCGCCGATCGCCAGTACGTGCCGATGTCCGTCAGCAGCCACGGCCAAACGCTACCGTGCCCAGGTGAGCGACTGCAGCTTCTGCGCGATCATCGCCGGGACCACGCCCGCCCACCTGGTACTGGCCGACGCCAGCAGCGTCGCCTTCCTCGACGCCCGGCCGGTGTTCAAGGGGCACGTGCTGGTCGTGCCGAGGGCGCACTACCGGACGCTGGCCGATCTCCCCGTGCCGCTGATCGAGCCGTTCTTCGGCGCGGTACGGCTGATCAGCGCCGCCATTCCGGCGGCGCTCGGCGCCCAGGGCACCTTCGTGGGCATGAACAACGTCGTCAGCCAGAGCGTGCCGCACCTGCATGCCCACGTCGTGCCGCGCACCAAGGGCGACGGCCTGCGCGGGTTCTTCTGGCCGCGGCACAAGTACGAGAGCGAGCAGGAGGCGGCCGGATACGCCGCCCGGATCCGGGCCGCCATCGACGCCGGGCCGCCGCCAGCCGGCCCTGCCCCGCCAGCCGGCCCTTCCCCGCCAGCCGGCCCTGCCCCGCCAGCCGGCAGTTCCGCGAACGAGCGGTTAAGCCAACAGCGAAAGGGCAACGGCCGCCGGCGGGATTACCCTGGCAGGTATGGCTGAGTGGTGGTCGATCGAGGTGTTCGACTCGCAGATCCAGGCAGCCCTGTCGTGGAAGGACTCCTACCGGTCCCAGCTCGTCGAGTCTGCGCTCACCAGCGGGGCGATCGAGTGGTCCTGGATCGAGCACAAGAGCGGTGTCGTCTTCGAGGTGTGCTTCGCGGACGAGGCCAGGTGGGAGGCCTTCCGCGGGCTTCCAGGGGTGCAGGCGGCGCTGGACGCGGCGCCCGACCCGGTCAACGGGGTGCTGGTCTACCGTGGGCGCGGCGGCGGAGCGGGCGCCAGGCGGCCCAGGCGGCCGCGGCCGTCCGCCGGCGCGGGGGCGATCGAGCTGCCCGAGCCGGCCGCGCAGCGCGTTCTCGACCTGAGCGCCGCGGAATTGAGCGGCCGGGCGGCGAATCTCTGACCACCTGGCCGGCGGCTCGCACCAGACGGTGCAGGATGTGAGAATGAGTACCACAGCCTCGGCCGGCGGAATGCTGTCGGCCATCGAGCGGAGCGGCTACTACCCGGGCATCATCGCCGACGCGGTCTCCTCGGCCGTCGGCTCCGAGCAGGTCGTCTCCTACTTCGTCCACCACGACGCGCACTTCGATCCCGGCATGGAGGTCCGGCGGCACATGACGGTCCTGGCGCTGACCCCGACGAGGCTCGTCTACTCCCACACGGACGAGTACCCGGCCGACGAGAACGTGCCGGACTCCCGGCCGCAGGCGGAGACGTCCACCGAGGCGATCCGCTGCTCGCGGATCTCTACGGTGGCAGTGACCAGGGTGATCCCCGACCCGGCCAACTACAAGCGCGGCGTCACGACGCCGTCCGAGATCGTGCTGACGATCGGGTGGAACTCGATGCGCCATCTCGAGCTCGAGCCGGCGCACTGCGGGGACGAGACCTGCGAGGCCGATCACGGCTACAGCGGGACGCTGACCGCGGACGACGTGACCATGCGGATCAGCGAGGCGGCCGACGGGGCCGATGCGGTCGGGCAGGTGCTCGCGTTCGCTCAGGCGCTGTCGGCGACGACGAGCCGGTCATGACGACCCAGACGATCGAGCCCACGCTGCCGAGGTACGCGGAGTCGTGCCTGGACGCCTTCTCGACGTCGATGCTCGCCTCGCTCGGCGTGCCCGGTGAGCCGAACCCGCTGCGGCTTGCGCCGGCCGAACGAGTCTGCCTGCTGCTGATCGACGGTCTTGGCTGGGATCTGCTCAGCGCGCATCCCGCCGCCGCGCCGTTCCTGTCCGAGCTGGCCATGACGGCGGCGCCGCTGACCGCGGGGTTTCCCGCGACGACCGTGACCAGCCTGGCCACGCTGGGGACGGGCCGCCCGCCCGGCCAGCACGGGCTGCTCGGCTACCAGGTCGCGATTCCCGGATCCGGCCGCCTGCTCAACGCGCTGCGCTGGGACGACCGGGTCGACCCGGTGCGGTGGCAGCCCGGATCGACGATCTTCGAGCGCGCCGCCAGCTCCGGGGTCAGGGCGTACCGGGTCGCGCCCGCAGCGTTCAGGAAGTCCGGGCTCTCGCTGGCGGCCATGCGGGGCGCCGGCTTCCTGGCCGCCGACACGATCGGCGCCCTGATCTCGCGCACCGCGAGCGCGCTCGCGGAGGCCCCTCCGGCCCTGGCCAGCGTCTACTACGGCGACCTGGACTCGACCGGGCACGCGCTCGGATGCGGCTCCGACGCCTGGCAGTACGAGCTGGCGCACGTCGACAAGCTGGCCGAGCAGCTCGCGGCGGCACTCCCGCACGGCACCGTGCTGCACGTCACCGCCGACCACGGGATGGTCGACGTGTCGCCGGGCGAGCGGATCGACGTCGACGCGCTGCCCCAGCTTCGGGAGGGCGTCGCGCTGCTCGGCGGGGAGCCGCGGGCCAGGCACGTGTACTGCCAGCCAGGGGCGGCCGACGACGTGCAGGCCGCCTGGAGCGAGGTGCTCGGCGACCGGTTCTGGGTGACCAGCCGGGAGCGGGCGGTGGCCGACGGCTGGTTCGGCCCGGTCGATGACCTGTTTGCCGCGCGGATCGGCGACGTGCTTGCCGCGCCGTCGGGTCCGAGCGCGATCGTCGCGACCAAGGCGGAGCCGCGCGAGTCCGCGCTGATCGGGCTGCACGGCTCACTGACCCAGTCGGACCAGTTGGTGCCGCTGCTCACGCTGGCCGTATCCTGACCGGCGACGCTCCGGTGCGCGCCGCCCGGCGTGCCGCCTATCCGGGGTTTGTCCACAGGCCAGAGCGGGTATCGCACCGCTCCAGGGCTGGTTATGCACAGGATTCAGGAGGTTATCCACAGTGACGGGCCGTCACCGGGCGCAACCTGAGCGGAGTCGCCGGGGGACCGAACTCGCCGGCCTGCCCGCCGCGCTCTAGGTCGGATCGTGGTCGGCCTGGTCGTCGGACCGGGCCCGTGCCGTCGCCACCGACCCCGACGCCGGCTGACGGCCCGCCAGACCGAGGTCATGGCGGGCGGTAAGTACGAGCCAGGTAGCCGCGCCGACGGCCACGGCGGGGCCGGCGGGTCCCGGA
>DASPZH010000219.1:0-5641 GCA_035636335.1 Streptosporangiaceae bacterium | reverse complement strand
CCAGGGCCGCCGGGCTACCGGTGACCTGCACCGTCGAGGGAGAGCCGCGACCGCTGCCGGACGGGACCGCGCTCGCCGCCTACCGGATCATCCAGGAGTCGCTGACGAACTCCCGCAAGCACGCCGGCCCGTGGGCGAGGGCGAACGTGCTGCTGCGTTACGCCCCCGATGCGGTGGAGGTGCTGGTCACGGACAGCGGGCTGGGCGGCGCGGCGGCCAGCGACGGCGCGGGCCACGGCCTGACCGGGATGCGCGAGCGGGCCGCCCTGTACGGCGGGTCGGTCCAGGCCGGCCCCCGGCCGGCGGGAGGCTTCCAGGTCACGGCGCTGCTGCCGACCGCCGCGCTACGATCGGGCGCTGCATGAGCGAGCCAGAGGGGCGCGGCGCCGCCTGGACCGAGGACCGAGGGACGAGCGACGAGGGAAGGCGGCGCCAGAAAGCGCCCCGCGGGCGAGCGGGAAACACAGCATGAGCATCCGGATCGTCCTGGTCGACGACCAGGAGCTCGTGCGCACCGGGTTCCGGATGGTGCTCGATGCTCAACCCGACATGACCGTCGTCGGCGAGGCCGCCGACGGGCTCGCGGCCGTGGCCCTGCTCCGCGGAACGCCGGCCGACGTCGTCGTGATGGACGTGCGGATGCCAAGGCTCGACGGGATCGAGGCGACGCGGCGGATCTGCCAGGCCGGCGACCGGCCCCGGGTGCTCATGTTGACGACGTTCGACCTGGACGAGTACGCGTTCGCCGCGCTCAAGGCGGGGGCAAGCGGGTTCCTGCTCAAGGACGTGCCGCCGGAGGAACTGCTGTTCGGGATCAGGTCGGTGCACTCCGGGGACGCCGTCGTCGCGCCCTCCACGACGCGCAGGCTCATCGACAGGTTCGCGCCGATGTTCCCCACCGAAGGCGCCGGGGACCCGCCGGACCTGGCCGGGCTGACCGGCCGGGAACGCGAGGTGCTGACACTGATCGCGCAGGGCCTCAGCAACACCGAGATCGCCGGGCGGCTGTTCGTCTCCGAGGCCACCGTCAAGACGCACGTCGGCAGGGTGCTGGCCAAGCTCGGCCTGCGGGACCGGGTGCAGGCGGTCGTGTTCGCCTACGAGACCGGGCTGGTCAAGGCGCGCGGCCCAGCCTAGCCGCGCGGCCCGGCCCGGCCAGGCCCGTGACCCACCTGCCACTCACCCCGCTTGACATATCTATCGTTGCTAACTATAGTTAGCTACAGAACAAGGAGGAGGATTTCGATGATAGACACCCGCGCTGTGGGGCAGGAGCTTCAGGACCAGCTTCGTGCCGCTGCCCGCAAGGGACACCGGAGGGTGACTAACACGGTCAAGAACGTGACGGCCACCGCTCAGATGATCAGGCCACAGCTCCCCACCATGCCCCCAATCCGCATCGCCAAGCTGCCGAGCCCGGACCAGCTCGTCCAGCTCACCGAGAAGCAGTTCAGCCAGCTTCGCGAGAGGGCACCCGGCCTGATCGCCAGGCTGCCCAGCCCCGAGGACCTCGCCAAGCTCACCGAGAAGCAGCTCAGCCAGCTTCGCGAGAAGGCCCCGGGCCTGTTCGGCAGGCTGCCGAACGCCGACCACCTCAAGGCCGGCGCGACGGACCTGGCCGGACAGGTGCGGTCCGTCCAGCGCCAGTTCGTCGGCCAGGTGCGGACCGTTGCGTCACCGCTCGCCCACCACGCCGCGGCCGCGTTCGCGCAGGCTACCGGCCAGGCGACCGAGTCGGGCCGCGAGGCGGCACCGACCGCCGCGGTGACCGGCAACGGAGCCGCCAGCGCTAGCCAGGCCAGGACGCCGGCGAGCGACGACGGCAAGACCGCCGCGGCGGGCGCGGCCCAGAAGGCCCACTCGACCGAGAAGAGCCGGCCGGCCGCGAAGGCCAAGCCGGGCAGTGCGCAGCACCGCACCGCCACGCCCAAGAAGTCCAAGCCGACCACGAAGTAGGGTCCGGCGGTAGCCGGGGCGCGGCCGATGGCATAACCGCCGGCCGCGCCCCGTCGGCGGTGGGTGTGGGAGCGACATGAACGAACCATGGGACACGCAGATGGAGGCGCTCGGCGACTTCATCCGCAGGCAGCGGAAGCTGGCCAACCTGTCATTGCGCCAGCTCGCCGAGAAGACCAGG
Source organism: Streptosporangiaceae bacterium (assembly GCA_035636335.1). Classification (GTDB taxonomy): domain Bacteria; phylum Actinomycetota; class Actinomycetes; order Streptosporangiales; family Streptosporangiaceae; genus Chersky-822. The sequence goes on along the minus strand of DASPZH010000219.1, from coordinate 3,504 downwards.
CTGTCCAATCCGTACCTGAGCCAGGTCGAGCGAGGCCTGCATCAGCCATCGATGCGAGTGATCAAGCTGATCTCGGAGGCGCTCAACGTCTCGGCGGAGACGCTGCTCACCCACGCCGGCCTGCTGCACCACGGGGACGCGGCGGCACGTTCGGCCGAGACCGACGTCCCGCTGGTCGAAGAGGCCATCACCGCCGAGGGGCGGCTGTCCGAGCAGCAGAAGGCCGCGCTGATCTCGGTGTACAGGAGCATGCTCGGCGCCGGCTGACCGGACCCGGCCGGACCCGGCCGGGTCCGGCCGGGCAAGCACGAGGCCGCCCGACGGCAGCAAGGCCCGGCTGTTGCCGGCGGCCAGCCCGCCCCACGAGAAACTGTGATTCACAAATAGTGGATTTGTGAAATCACCCGACTATTCGGTGAGAACATCACAGACATCACAGAACGCCTCTCAGTGTCGGCGGCCGAGCATTACGATACATGAGCGTGACTGATCTGAACCCAGAGTCGTCGCCGTTCTCGCCGCTGCCGCAGCGCAGGCCGGGCTCGGCCAACGGGGATAATCCGGCCAGTCCCGCCCTGCCGCAGCGCGTCCCGCCGTCACAGCAACGCGGCTCCGGCCCCAGCCTGCCGCGACGCGCGGCAGGTGGCCGACAGCGCCGGGCGGGCCGGCACAGGAGCCTGCACCGGATCAGCGTCGCGTCCGATGCGCCGGCCCTCGTGCTCGCTGTCCCGGGCCAGAGCCCGGGCGCCGGCGACTTCTCTGGCCGCTCCGACCTCAGCGGGCTCGCCGACCAGATCGCCGAGGCGGCGGCCGAGTCGTGCCCGGGCGTGGACATCAGGATCGGCTACCTGAGCGGCAGCACCGACAACCTGGTGGACGTGCTCGCGGCCGGTGCCACGCGGCGCGGGGCGAACGGCCAGCAGGGCAACGGGCGGTCGCGGCGCGAGCGGCGCGAGCAGAACCGGCTCGACCAGGGCCGCCCCGCGCACGAACCGCGGGCGGTGGTCGTGCCGCTGCTCGCGGGTCCGCATCCGGCCTACGACGCGGCGATCGCGGCGGCCATCGGCTCGGCGCAACCTCCCGTCATGCGCGCGACCGCGCTCGGACCGCATCCGCTGCTGGCCGGCGCGCTCCACGACCGGCTGTCCGAGGCGGGCCTGGCCAGGGCCAGCCGGGCGCGCGGCCTCAACATCGCGGCCGGGGCGGCCGGCATCATCGTCGTGGCCGACCGCGGGCCGCAGGCGATCAATGACGCCGGGGTGAGCGCGGTCCTGCTGGCGGCGAGGCTGGCCGTTCCGGTCGCACCCGCCTCGCTCGGCGACCCGGCCAGCATCGACGCCGCGGTGCATCGGCTGCGCGAAAGCGGCGCCGTGCACCTGGCCATCGCCCCGTGCGTGATCGGCCCGGAGACCGACCCGGCCGAGTTCGCGGCGCTGAGCGCGGCGCTCGGCGCCCCGTGCCCGGCTCCGCTCGGCGCGCATCCCGCGATCGCCCAACTCGTCGCCGTCCGTTACGGCGAGGCTCTGGCGAGGATCAGCGTCGGGAGCCATTGACAGCCGGCACTCGATTGCGCTGAGGTTCGTGATATGTGCCGCCCGGCCGCTGTGGCGCGCCCGGGCAGCCTCCTCCGGGTCGGCTGGTCCGGCGTCTCCTCCGGGGACAGCACAGTCCCTGCCGGGCAACACAGTCTCTGCCGGGAACAACACAGTCTTCCTACGACAAACACAAGAGGTGGGCGGTATGAGCGAGTGGAACGCGATGACCTACGAGGGCAAGGACACCATCCTCCGCGTCGTGCGTGACCAGGCCGCGCAGATGTTCGGCCTGGCCGAGCAGCCAGGCGCGTGGGAGGCCAAGACCGCCTGCGAGAGCTGGGAGGTCAGGGACATCATCGGCCACCTCGTCGACACCATGGAGGGTTACTTCAAGGCCTTCGAGATCGCCAGGTCGGGCGCCACGCCGGACAACGCCTACGGCCTGCTCGGCATGCATGAGCGCGCAGGCGACTCGGCCCGCGCGTTCCGCAACCTGTCGCAGGCCGCGATGATGACCAGGGTCCGCGCCGACCTGGACCAGATGATGGGCATACTCGAGCCGCTCAGCGCGGAGGAGTGGAGCTCGATGATCGTCCCGCACTTCTACATGGGCCCGGTGCCCGCGTTTATCTACGCGGCCGGGCAGCTTATGGACTACGGCGTCCACACCTGGGACATCCGCGAGGGGCAGGGCAACGGGCACGCGCTCTCCGCCGAGGCCGCCGACCTGCTCGTCCCGTTCATGTTCGTCATCTGGCAGTCGACGATCAAGCCGGACGCCGACCGCACGCCGCTCACGATCGGCATCCACGTCACGACCGGTCACAACGCCGGGACGACCAGGGTCACGGTCAACGAGAACGGCATGAGCTACGAGCCGGGCAGCATCGATGACTTGCCCGCGGTGATCGAGTTCGACGCCGGCAGCATGGTGCTCACCGCGTTCGGCCGGATCCGGGCCGGGACGGTGCGCGGCGACCAGGCGCTCGCCGACCGCTTCCTCAACCTGTTCCACTGGATCTGAGCGGGTCCGATCTCATGGTCATGGTGGATTGACGGCAAATAGCGGTTTGCGCCAAATCCGAAAACTCACCTCCGATAACCACGCCGCGCGCCTTGTCATCGAAAAACCGAGCCTGGCCCCGACGGCCCTGCCAGCAGCCCCGGCCCCTGTCGCCCCGAACCCGATGAGATACCGGCACAGGCCAGCCCGCGCGCAAGGATGGGTGAGCCCGTGTCCAGCAGCATCAGCTTCGGCACCGGCCGCGAGAAGAAACCTCACCCGGGCGGCTGGCAGCGAACCGGCTTCCCCGGTTCCCCGGGCCATGACCGCCCCGGTCAAGCAGTCAAGCACACGTCCCCCGCGCCGACCCCGGACGCGCCCGGCATGGACCTGTGCCCCGACCCCGGCGCCATCACCGAGCGAGCTGATCGGGCCGCGGTCGGCACGCCGGTCCGCCACCCGCCCCACTGTCGCCCTTCGCCGTCGCGCGGGCCATCGCGAACATCGCTGCCACAACGATGTTCGTCTCGAGGCCAGTTCAGCAACATCGTTGTGGCACCGTGGTTCGCCGGCGAACATCGCTGCCACAACGATGTCGGCGGAGGCGGGCGAGGGCGAACATCGCTGCCACAACGATGTTGGCGGAGGCGGGCGAGGGCGAACAAGGCGGGCGAGGCGGCCGCCGCCCCCGGCGCCAAGCCGGGCCGCCTCACTCCGCACAGTGGCCGCACGCTGGCCGCACACTTCAGCCTCAGCGAGAACTCGACGGCACCGTCACCCTCGCCCCCGCGACCAGGCACTATTTTCGGATTTGACGCAACGCCCTATAGACCGGTCAATCCGCCATGATCATGGACTGGGACGGGGCTTGGGGAGGCCGTAGCTTTCATGCTCCGCGAGGGGGTTCCGCTTTCCGGCTACACGACGCTGCGGCTCGGCGGTCCGGCGGCCCGGCTGACCGAGGCG
>DASPZH010000218.1:0-6459 GCA_035636335.1 Streptosporangiaceae bacterium | reverse complement strand
TCGCCGACGACAACGTGTTCGCGGCGCACACGCTCCGGCTGTCTGCCGCGCTGCTGGCGGCGGGCCGGCCGCACGAGGTGCTGCCGCTGCCCGGGGCTACCCACCGGGTATCCGATGAGGCGGCGGCCGAGAACCTGCTGTGGCACGAACTCGGCTTCCTGCGGCGGGCGCTCAGCCTGCCCGGCCACGCAGCACCCGGCCAGCGAGATGTCACTTGAGATGCGCTGCCGGACAACCTGCTTACAACCCGAACTCCCCTGCTCGGATACTCGCAACCTCCACGCAGGAAGCTCAGCCAGGTGAGACCGCGCAGGACGGGTGGCTGGCTAGCGGCGCCGAAGACCAGCAAGACTGGCCGGACCTGGTCGCCGCCTGGAAGCCGGGCCGGGGCCTGCGGACCGTCCCCCGCCTCCCGCCGGCGGCGGGCTGAGGCTGCTCGCCTGCGGCCTGACTGGCCGGCCCTCAGCGCGCACCCCGCGAAGTACGCCGCCGGCTCTCCGCGAACATCGCTGCCACATCGATGTTCGTAATCAGGCAGTCCGAGGAACATCTATGTGGCAACGATGTTCGCCGGCGAACCACGGTGCCACATCGATGTTCGTGATCAGGCAGTCCGAGGAACATCGATGTGGCAGCGATGTTCGCCTGAGCGACGTGACCCGGCCGGGGGCTGCTCCGGCCGGGGCCTGGTCCGGCTGCCCTGGCAGTCCCGGCGCCCGCGCCCGCGCCGGCACGGCGCAGGTCCGCTCAGCGCGAGCACCGTGACGTCCGGGCCCACCGCGGCCTGAAATTTGTGGCGCGACGTTGCTCATCGAGAAATGATTGATATAGCTCACGCGCGACAGCCCCGCGCTCCGCAGCTAGCCCGACCCGGCCAAGGTGCGCATCCGGAGCTGGTCCTTCGGCGGGTTCCTCGTCGCGCTCGCGGTGCTGCGGCGTCCCGACGTCGGTCCACAGGCTCGCCGACGACAACGTGCTCGCGGCGCGCAGCGCCAGGCCGCACGGCACCCGTCAGGCAGCGCCGGGCCGATGGGCGGCTCAGAGGTAGAACGCGCGGAGCCTGGGGTCAACACTCTGCTCGGGGCCGGCGATCGCCTCGAGCATGGCGCGCAGCGCAGCGACGGCTTGCGGCCCGTGCCGCCGGGCCAGCCCGCGCTCGTAGTCCCGGTGGAACCGCCGGGCGTTGGCGAGTGCCTGCTTCCCGCGCGGGGAGAGGCTGATCAGCCTGGCGCGGCGGTCGCCGGGATCCGGCTGGCGCTCGACGTAGCCGCGCCGTTCCATGTCGCCGATGATCTGGGCTGCGCCCTGCTTGGTTATCTCGAGGCGGCCGGCCAGCTCGCTCACCGTCATCGGCCCGCCCGCGAGCGAGCGGAACACGAAGCCATCGGAGCGCCCGAGGTCGGCGAAGCCCGCCGCCGCGTGCGCCGCGTGCAGCTCGCGGACGAATTCCTGGAAGGCCACGCCGAGCAGGATCCCGAGATCGGCGGGTTGCGTTCGTGCTGCCACCCGGCCTATCTTAGACAAGTCAGCTTGGACAAGTAACCTTGTCTAATTCCATGAAGACGAGTAAGACGAGAGAGAGGAAGGAAGATGAGGAGCGGAGGAGACATGCACGTCATCACCGCTGCCAGTGCACCTGTTTTCGAGCTTCCCGGCGTCGAGTTCACCGGGTACGCGGCGCCAAGCCGGGGTTCTGACGGACTGTGCGCCTGGCAGATCAGGGTTGCCCCCGGACTGATCTCCGACCAGGCCCACACGCTCGACCGGGACGAGGTGTTCATGGTCACGTCCGGGACCATCACGCTCAGTCAGGACGGCCCCGGGCTGACCGCGGGGGACTGCGCGATCGTCCCGGCTGGCACCGCGATCCTGCTCGCCAATCCCGGCCAGGAGTACGCCACGGCCCACGTGCTGATCCGGTCCGGCTTCGCGGCGAAGATGGCGGACGGCACCCAGGTAGACACTCCGCCCTGGGCGCGCTAGCGCCACTCGGCCGCGTGCAGGCTCGGCAGCGGGCGGGCTCAGCGGGCGGGCTCGGCTCAGCAGGCGGGCTCGGCTCAGCGGGCGTCCGCGAGCCGGGCAGCGAGCCGTCCAGCGGCCGCGCCAGGGTCGGCCGCCTCGGTGACCGCCCGCACGACTACCACCCGGCGGGCGCCGGCCTCGAGCACGTCGCCGAGGCTGGCCTCGTCGATGCCGCCGATCGCGAACCACGGCCGCGTCGCCGCCAGGCCCGCCGCGTAGCTGACCAGCCCGAGCCCGGGCGCCGGGCGGCCCGGCTTGGTCGGCGTCGGCCAGACCGGGCCCGCGCAGAAGTAGTCGACCGCCGGATCCGCAGCCGCCGCGACCGCCTCGGCCTGCGAGTGCGTCGACAGGCCGATCACCGGGCCTGGCCCGAGTATCTGCCTGGCCACGGCGGGCGCGAGGTCGCCCTGGCCGACGTGCAGCACGTCCGCTCCCGCGGCGAACGCCAGGTCGGCGCGGTCGTTGACGGCCAGCAGCGCCCCGTGCCGGTCGCAGGCGGCGCGGAAGACCTCAAGGAACCCGAGTTCCTCGCCCGCTTCCAGCCCCTTGTGCCTGAGCTGGACGATGTCGACGCCCGCGGCGAGCACCGCGTCGAGAAAGCCGCTCAGGTCGCCCTGGCCCTGCCGTGCATCGGTGCACAGGTACAGGCGCGCCGAAGCCAGCCGGGCCCGCAGCCGGGCACGCAGCTCGGCGCGCAGCTCGTCGGGTCGGGTCTCGGCTGTGCTGCTCACGCCGCCATCTTGCCACTCGCGTCCCGCGACTCCGCCACGGGACGACGCCGGTCAGAAGGCCAGCGCCTGGGCCCGCCTGTTGACCTCGCTGCAGCGGTGCGCCGTGATCGCCTCGATCGGGCTGCCGGGCAGGGAGTCGTCGGAGGTGAACAGCCAGCGCATCGCCTCGACGTCGGTGAACCCGCAGTCGAGGAGCAGGGTCAGCGTGCCGTGCAGACCGCGGACGACCTGGTTGCCGTCGAGGAATGCGGCTGGCACGCCATAGGAGCCGTCCGGGCGCTGGGCGCCGAGCAGCTTGCGGTCGCGGAGATACTGCTTGACCCTGCTGGCGCGCAGGTCAAGCCGCTCGGCAACCTCGGGAATCGTCAACCAGTGACCGACGATGGCATCGGTCGGGGGGTCGATCTGTGCCACGTCCACATCCTTTCCCCGTCGGCGCTGCCAGCCAAACCACGCCAGCCAAAACCACGCCAGCCGAACGTGAGCCTAACCGCACTGCCGCGGCTCATCGCGCGCAGTCTCGGAGCGGGATCGCGGGGTCGGCGACCCGGCCGGCGTCGACCGCGGCGGCGGACTCGATCAGCCGCCTGCCCTGCTGCAGGTCGCGCGGCAGCCCGACGGTAAGCACGGCGACCAGTCTTTCGCCGGCCAGCCAGCACGCGGCCCAACGCGGTCCGCTCGCCTCGCCGCGCCAGACCAGCCGGTCAGCGCCGCGATGATCGCCGACGTGCTGCAGCATCCGGCCGAACTGCTCGGACCAGAAGTACGGCACGGGGTCATACCGCCGCGCGTCGCCGATCAGGTTGGCCGCCAGCACCACGGGCGCGCGCAGCGCGGAGTCCCAGTGCTCGGTCCGGATCCGCCGGCCGAACCGGCCCGACCAGAACGCGGCGCAGTCCCCTACCGCGTACACCCCGGCGACGGAGGAACGCAGCATCTCGTCCACCGCGACGCCGTTCTCCAGCTTCACCGCCGCGGACTCCAGCCAGGCCACCGCGGGCCTGACCCCGACCGCGGTGACGATCTCGTCGGCGGCCAGCCAGCCGCCCCCGGCCAGCACCAGCCTGCCGTCCTGCACCGACTCGACCGCCTCGCCGAGCAGCAGCTCGACCCCAGCCTCGGCGTACCACGGAGCGGTCTGGGCGCCGACCTCGGCGCCGATGGCGCCCGCGAGCGGAGCCGTGGCCGCTTCGACGACGCTCACCCGGCAGCCCCTGGCCGCGGCCGCGGTCGCGAGCTCGGCCCCGATCCAGCCCGCCCCGACGACGACCAGCCTGGCGCCGGGCACCAGCCGGTCCCGCAGCGCGAGCGCGTCGTCGAGCGTGCGCAGGAACCGCTGCCTGCCAGGGCCCGGCAGCGCGATCGGCTGGGCCCCGGTGGCGATCACCAGCCGGTCGAAGGGGTACTCGCCGCGGTCGGTGCCGAGCACGCCGTCACCGAGCCGCTCCGCCCGCTCGCCGAGCCGGAAGTCGGCACCGAGCGAGCCGAGTTCGGCGCGCAGCGTGGTGTCGTCCACCGCTCCCGCCAGAAGTTGCTTGGACAGCGGCGGCCGGTCGTACGGCGGCCTGCTCTCGGCCCCGATCACGGTGACCGCGCCTGCGTAGCCGACTGCGCGCAGCTCCTCGACGGTGCGCAGGCCGGCCAGCCCGCCCCCGGCAATGACGATCCTGGCCGGGCCGGCAGGCGAGTCGGCAGTCAGGCCGGCAGGCGAGTCGGCAGTCGGGCCGGCAGTCATCGGTCCTCCACGACTCCCTCTGGTTGCCCGGGCGCCGCTGCCCGTGGCGGTGCGGGCAGCCACGTCCGGTGCATCGTATCCGGGCACTAAACTAGAAGTCGACGCGCGGGAGCCCGGTGCAGACCGGACTGAGAGGGCGGCTGCTTAGCCGCCGACCGCAGAACCTGATCCGGGTCATGCCGGCGAAGGGAGCGCAGTGGCAGCGGGCAACACGGCCGCGGGCAACACGGCCGCGGGCAACACGGCCGCGGGCAACGGAACGCCGGCCGGGCAGGCGCGCACGACGGACGTCCTGGTCGTCGGCGGCGGCGTCATCGGCCTGGCGATCGCCTGGCGCACGGCACAGCTCGGCCTGTCGGTAGTCGTGGCCGACCCAGATCCCGGCCGGGGCGCGTCGCACGCGGCAGCCGGGATGCTGACCCCGGTCGCCGAGGCCGCCTACGCCGAGCGTGCGCTGTTCGAGCTCGGCAGCCTGTCGCTGCGCCGCTACCCGGACTTCGCCGCCGAACTGACCGCGCTGACCGGGCTGCCCACCGGGTTCCGCCAGACCGGAACGCTCCAGGTCGGCTACGACGCCGACGATATGGCCATGCTCGCCGAGCACGCACTGCTGCGCGCGTCGTTCGGGGCCGCGTCCCAGCGGCTGACCGGCCGAGAGTGCCGCCAGGCCGAGCCGCTGCTCGGGCCCGCGATCGCCGGCGGGCTGCTGGTCACCGACGACGCATCCATCGACCCGCGCCTGCTGACCACTGCCCTGCTCGCCGCGGCCACCGCAGCGGGCGCGGTGCATCTGCCGCACCGGGTTACGACGCTCCGCACGCACGGCGGCCGGGCGTCAGGGGCCGAGCTAGCCGACGGCACCATCGTGTCCGCCCCGCAGGTCGTCCTCAGCGCGGGCTGGGCATCGACAGCGATCGCCGGGCTCCCCCGCGGCGCCGCTCCCCCGATCCGGCCGGTGAAAGGCCAGATCGTCCGGCTTCGCGCGACCACGGCCACTGTCGCGGCCGGCTCGTCTCCTTCGCTGCTCAACAGGACCGTCCGCGGAGTCGTGCGGGGATCGCCGGTCTACCTCGTGCCGCGCGAGAACGGCGAGCTCGTACTGGGCGCCACACAGGAGGAGATGGGAGCCGACACGACTGTCACCGCGGGCGGGGTGTGGGAGCTGCTGCGGGACGCGCGGGCGATCGTCCCCGGCATCACCGAACTCGAGTTCGCCGAGGCGGCGGCCGGGCTGCGGCCGGGAACCCCGGACAACGCTCCGGTGCTCGGCCCGTCCGTGCTGCCGGGCCTGGTGCTCGCCACCGGCCACTTCCGTAGCGGCGTCCTGCTGGCACCGGTGACCGCCGACCTGATCGCCGGATTCCTGGCCACCGGCGCGCTTGGCGAGCCCGCGGCTCCGTTCGGCGCGGAGCGCTTCGAACGGCAGGAGCTGCGATGGAAATCGTGATCAACGGCTCCGCCCATCAGGTGGCGGACGACATCTCACTGGAACGAGCCGTTGCGCTGATATCGAACGCCGCCACCGGAATAGCCGCGGCCGTCAACGGCGAAGTGGTCAGGCGGGCATCCTGGCCGTCGACCCGGCTGGCGGCCGGCGACGAGGTCGAGGTGCTGGCCGCGGTGCAGGGAGGCTGACGTGACCGACATGCACGCCGACGACCCGTTCGTGCTCGGCGGCGAGAAGTTCGGCTCGCGGCTGATCATGGGAACCGGCGGCGCGCCGAGCCTGGACGTGCTCGGGCGCGCGCTGACCGCGTCGGGGACCGAGCTCACCACCGTGGCGATGCGCCGGGTCGACCCCGCCTCGCGCGGATCGGTGCTCGACGTCCTCGCCGAACTCCGCATCCGGGTACTGCCGAACACCGCGGGCTGCTTCACCGCCGCGGAAGCGGTCAGGACGGCCAGGCTCGCGGCCGAGGCGCTCGGCACGACCTGGGTGAAGCTCGAGGTGATCGCCGACGAGGTGACGCT
>DASPZH010000217.1:0-10300 GCA_035636335.1 Streptosporangiaceae bacterium | reverse complement strand
AGCGAGTTCCCGTCCAGGTAGATCGGCGCGACGTCGCGGCGCACGAAGCGGTCCCTGAACCTGGCCAGGGGGTCGGCGGCATCGAGTTGCTCGGCCTGGGCCCGGTTTGACGGCAGCATGGTCACGCCTCCAACACTAGCTAGCTGGCCGCCGAGCGCCCGCAGGTGCCGGGATTGGGAATATTCGCTGCGAAAATGCGCGCTATATAGTTAGTGTCCGAGCCCGCGTGCATTGGGGGGGCAACGACGCCGGGTGGAGCCAGGGACCGGCGGCGCGCCGGGCGGTCAGGGTTTTCCTCCGCCACTGATCCGCGGAGCTTATGTGCGGCATTTCGGATACCTGACGCCAGGCCAGGACGAGTCGTTGTTCAGCCATGTCCCGCAGCCTTTCGGGCGGGAGAGCGACCGGCGGACGCTCGCCATGGCGCTCGGCGCCACGCTCTACTCGCCGGGGACGACCACGGACTACCCGGAACGGATCGGTGCGCTGGTCGGGCGGGGAGTCACCTCGGCGGTGCTGTGCCTGGAGGACGCGATCCGCGACGTCGACGTGGCGTCGGCCGAGCGCAATGTCGTGGCCCAGCTCACCGAGTTGCACCGGCGGAAGGCGACGGCACCGCTGCTTTTCGTCCGGGTCAGGCATCCCGGCCAGATCCGCCTGCTGATCAAGGAACTTGGCCCGGCCGCCACCGTGCTGACCGGATTTGTGTTCCCGAAATTCACCGCCGCCAACGGCCGGGATTTTCTCGACGTTCTCGCCGAAACGCGCGCCGAGACCGGCCTGCCGCTGTACGGGATGCCGGTGCTGGAGTCGCCGCAGACAATTTACGCCGAGACGCGGGTCGGCGAGTTGCTGGCCGTCAGGGACCTGCTGGCGGGCCATGTCGACGCCGTCCTCGCGGTCAGGGTCGGCGCGACCGACCTGTGCGGGCTGTTCGGGCTGCGGCGCAGCAACGACCAGACCGTCTACGACCTCACCGTGGTGAGCGACGCCATCTCCGACATACTCAACATCTTCGGCCGGGATCGCCAGTTCGTGGTCTCCGGTCCAGTATGGGAGTATTTCGAGCGTGGTGAGCGGATTTTTAAGCCTCAGCTTCGCGAGTCGCCGTTCCGGGCCCGCGACGACCTGCCCAACGCCGTCCGGGTCCGCCGTCAGCTCGTCAGCAGCGACCTGGACGGGCTGCTCAGGGAGGTCGTGCTGGACAAGGCGACCGGCATCCTGGGCAAGACCGTGATCCATCCCTCGCACGTCAGGCCGGTCCACGCGATGCTCGTCGTGACCGCCGAGGAGCACTGCGACGCGCTGGCCACGCTGCGGGACACCGACGGCGGGGTGCGCTCGAGTGAGTACGCGAACAAGATGATCGAGTGCAAGCCGCACGCCCGCTGGGCGGCCGGGATCCTGCGCCGCGCCCAGGTCTTCGGCGTGCTGCGGCCCGACCGCACCTTCGTCGACCTGCTCGACATCGAAGACGTCGGCCCATGACGGGCCATCGGATGGATCCCGGCATCGATCCGATTCACCTGGATGGATCCCGGCATCGATCCGATCCATCCCGGGAGCGGCGGGACCGCTCGGTGGCGGGGGAGCGGTGGGACCGCTCGGTGGCGGGGCGGCTCGGCATCGCGGTGCGGGTGACGCCGTCCTTCCCGGACGCGGCCAGGTTCGCCGGCGCGGTCGAGGTCGGGCTGCGGCGCAACCCGAACCGGGCGCAGCTTCTCGTCTCCCGCGTGCTCGGCAAGCACATCGGTGTCCCGGTCGGCGAGGTCCGCGCCGCCGCGGACGCGCTCGGCTCGGTCGTCAGGTCGGCCTGCGCCGGGCAGACCCCGGTCGTCGTCGGCTTCGCCGAGACCGCGACCGGGCTGGGCCACGGCGTCGCCGCGGTCAGCGCCGCCGACGGCGGTCCGGCGCCCTGCCTGCATACCACCAGGCGCCCCGCGCCGGCCGGGGCCCGGGTCGTCAGGTTCAGCGAGGAACACAGCCACGCCACAGACCAGGCCCTCGTCCTGCTCGACGACGCCGGCCTGCGCGGCAACCGCCCGCTCGTGCTGGTCGACGACGAGCTCACGACGGGCAGCACGGCGGTGAACGCGATCGCGGCGATCCAGTCGGCCTGGCCCCGCGACAGCTACGTGCTCGCGTCGCTGATCGACTGCCGCGACGACGACCGGCGGGCCGAGGTGGTCAGGTCCGTGCGCGCGCTCGGAGCCGAGGTCACCAGCGTCTCGCTGCTCGACGGCCGCGTCACGGTCCCCGCCGGTGCCGTCGCCGCGGTGCGCGAGTTCGTCCGGGCTTGGCCGGGTTCGCCGGCCTGGTCACGGCCGGCCGCGCGGGTGCAGGTGACGTGGGCCGACATCAGGCTGCCCGACGGGGTGCCGTCGATCGGCACGCATGGCTGGGGGCCAGACCAGGAGCGGGCCGCCGGCGCGGCCATGTACGCGGCGGCCGCGTCGCTGCCGGTCGCCGGGGACGGTAGCACGCTGGTCCTGGGCGACGAGGAACTGATGTACCTCCCGCAACTCCTCGCGCGGGCGCTCGGCGACCAGGTCAGGACCTCGACTACCACGCGCACCCCGGCCGTCACCATCGACCGGCCGGGATACCCGTTGCGGACCACGCTCAGCTTCCCGTCCACCCAGGACGGCCGCCGCCCGGCGTACGCCTACAACGTGGCCGCGAGCGGCCACGCCGAGCCGGGTAACGCGCCGGGGTTCGACCACATCGTGTTCGTGACCGACGCGGCGCGTGGCCCGCGCACCAGCGGGCTCGTCGGCGAGCTGGCCGCTGCCGCGCGCCGCAGCGTCCACGTGATCACCGTGGTCCAGGCCAATGGGGGACAGCGCGGTGTTTCGCGGTAGCTACCACCCGGACGAGGTGACCTTCCTGCTCACCGACCTGTCCGGGCACCGGCTCGAGCTCGGGCTGCGCGAGCGCGAGCGGGCCATCCAGGGCGGCCGCAACTACGCCGAGATGCTGCCGATCGAGTTCGCGCCGAGCGCGCAGTACCTGGCGCTGTTCGACGCGCTCGTCGAGCAGTTCTCCGGGCCGGTCGCCGAGCACGTCGGGGTGGTGACCGAGATGGCGCTGGCGGCGCGGGACGGGCACCCGGTGCTGGTCTCGCTGGCCAGGGCCGGCACCCCGGTCGGCATCCTGATGCGCCGGTGGGCCTTGTTCAGCAAAAAAGTCGAGCTGCCGCACTACTCGGTCTCGATCGTGCGCGGCCGCGGCATCGATACCGTGGCCCTGGACCACATCGTCGCCCGGCACGACCCGCGCGCCGTGCTGTTCGTCGACGGGTGGACGGGCAAGGGGGCGATCGCCACCGAGCTGACCGCGGCGCTGGCGGCCTACGCCGACGCCGGGGGCCCGGTTCTGGCCGACGACCTGGCCGTGCTCGCCGACCCTGGCCGCTGCGCCGGGCTGTTCGGCACCAGGCAGGACATCCTCGTGCCGTCCGCGTGCCTGAACTCCACCGTGAGCGGCCTGGTCAGCCGGACCGTGCTGAACGACGAGCTGATCAAGCCGGGGATGTTCCACGGCGCCAAGGTGTACGCCGAGCTGGCCGGCGCGGACCGGTCGGCCCAGTTCCTCGACGCGGTCAGCGGGCACTTCCCGCGGGTCGCCCGCGCGGTCGCCGAGCGCTGGCCGGCCGCGTACGCCGCCGACCGGTCGGTGACGTTCGCCGGGCGGGCCGTGACCAGCCGGGTCCAGGCCGAGTTCGGCCTGCCGAGCGAGCACCTGGTCAAGCCGGGTGCCGGCGAGGCGACCCGGGTGCTGCTGCGCCGCCTTCCGTGGCTCGTGCTGGTCCGCCCGGACTGCCGCGACATGCTCGAGCATCTGCTGCTGCTGGCCAAGGAGCGCGGCGTGGACGTGGTCGACTACCCGGACATGCCGTATAGCTGCATCGGGCTGGTCCGGCCGCAGGCCGGGGGTGACTAGGGTGTGTCCGGTTGGTCCGGCCCGCCCCGTCCTGATCACCACCGACCTGGACAGAACGCTGATCTTCAGCCCGCGTGCGACCGGTCAGCTCGGCGGCGCGCTGCCCGCCGACCCCGTCGAGCACGCGGACGGCCAGACGGCGGGCGAGCTCTGCCACGCGGCGCGGGACGCGCTCGCCGCGCTGCCCGAGTTCGCCTGGACGTGCGTGGCCACCAGCCGCAGCGTCCGCAGGCTGGGCCGGCTGCGGCTGCCGTTCGCGGTGCACTACGCGATCGCGGCCAACGGCGGGGTGGTGCTGGCCGGCGGGGTGCCTGACCCCGGCTGGGCGGCACGGACCGCGCTGCTACTCGCCAGGGCCGCTCCGGCCGCCGAGGTCAGGTGTGCCTTCGCGGCCCTCGCGGGCTGCGCCGCCACGGGCGCCGGCCTCGCAGGTGCCAGCCCGGCGGGCACCCGCCCGTCGGGGGCGAGCTGGCTGGAGCGGATGGGCGACGAGGACGACATGTGCTGCCTGGCCATCGTCGACCCGGCGCGGCTCGGGACCGAGCAGTTCGCCGCCGTGGCCGGGCGGTGCGTGGATCTCGGCTGGCGGGCCTCGCTGGTCGGCCGCAAGCTGTACGCGTTCCCGGCCGGGTTCGGCAAGGAGCACGCGGCGGCGTTCGTGGCCGGGAAGGTCGCGGAGCGGGCCGGGGCCGCGCCGCTGCGGCTCGCCGCCGGCGACACCGAGCACGACCGGCCGATGCTGGCCGGCGCCAACCTGGCGTGGGTTCCGGCCGGGTCCGAGCTCGCGGCCGCCTGGCCGGACCGCGGCCGGGCGGTGACCGTGACCCGGCGGCCTGGTCACGCCGCCGCGGCCCAGATCACGAGGGAGTGGCTGGCGGTGACAGGGGATCAGCCCGGTGACCTGGTAAGGCGGCGCGGACGGGTCGAACCTCGCGATACCGCCCGAGCGCAGGTGCCGTCGCGCAAGCTCGGTCTAACCAGGGGATCCTAGCTCGCGCCGCGGGCGGTGAGCCGGACGCCGGCCGGGGCGGCCATCCTGACCTGGCCGTCTCGCAGCACCGAGTGGATGGAGAAGTACCAGCCGAGCCCGTCAGGCGGCGCCGGAATGTGCAGGCCGCCGTCGATCTCCAGCTTGGTGTTGGTCGTGCTCCAGGTCTGGGCGGCCGGGTCGCGCGGTCCGGCCGGCGGCGCGTCACGGCGGGCCGCCACGACCGCCTCGGTGACGCCGGGCGGGAGCGTGAACGTGAGCACGAGCTCGGACCCGGTGTCGGTCACGGCGGCGTGGGCGGGCGCCGCGACGGGCAGGTGCGCGACCGACGGCCCGGCCACCGCGTGGCCGCCGTCGACGGTGACCGGCGTGTACGTGGTCAGGCCGCGGATGCCCGCGTCCACGACCCGGCGCTGGCTCGTGCCGACATACCGGCCCCGGCGGGCCAGTTCGGCGAGGTCCACGTCGGCGCCCGGCGCGGCCAGCGGGGCGTCGGCGGCGTAGATCCGCACCTCGCCGCTCGGCGGCCTGGTCCACCCGACCGTCGTCTGACCCCCGCTCGTTGTGGCCCACAACTCGCCGACCGGATGGGGCCGCGGCGTCACCCGCGCCGTGACCGTCGCGCCCGGCGTCCGGACCAGCGCGCCGCCTGCGTCCCAGTACTCGGCGTAGACGTGGTAGGTGAACGGGACGCCGGCCGGCGGGCCGGCGTCCCGCCACGACTGGCCATCGGCGCGGCCCCGGCGCGGCGGCAGCTTCATCCCGGCCGCGGCCGCGGCGTCCGGGTCGGCCTCGCGCTCGACCACGACGCTGCCCGCGCTGATCGGCAGGTTCCAGGTGAGCGTGATGCCCGACCGGTCGGCTCGGGCCGTCAGGCGAGCGACGTCACGCGCCATCAGCGCCGGAGCGGTCCTGACCGGCACCGACGTCCGCCGGCCGGATACCGCGCGGACCTCGTGGGCGACCACCACGCCGCCCGGGACGCCGGCGTCCTCGAACTCGGTCGAGCCGGTAGTTCCGAGCACCCGGGCCTCCTCCGCCGCGCCGCCGGCGGTCGCGCCGCGGGCCGCGGCGACGATGCGCGTGACCCTGTAGGCCACCGGCCCGGGCGAGGACGACGGGTCCCAGCGCAGCGCCACCGTGTCGGCGGTGACCTCCGCCTGCGGCCGGCCGGGCGGCGCCAGCGGCAGGGCGGCGAGCAGGTCGATCGCCTCGTCGCAGTCGGCCGCGACCGCGAGTAGCCGTCCGAGCGCGGCTTCGCGCTGGCCGTCCGGCAGCTTCCGCGCGGCCGCGATGTCGGCCTGCACCGACGCCTTGAGCGCGGCGAGCTCGGCAAGCTGGTCGGCGGCCGACTCCCCGGCCGGCCCCGGCACGTCCGCGGCGACCCGGGCGATCCGGGCGAGCCTGTCCAGGGCCGAGTAGAGCCGGGCGGCATCCAGATCCCGTTGCGCGGCGCGCCAGTCCGACTCCGCGGCCCTGATCACCCGGTCGAGCTCGGCGCTCAGCGCTCCGATCTCGGCGGCCAGCACCGGAGCGTTGAGCGCCGCTTGCCTGGCCGGCGTCAGCTTCGCGCGGGCGGCCACCGGGCGGCCCTGCCCGAGTTCGGCCCGTGCCGCCGCGACCTGCTCCGCCGCCGCGCGGATCGCGCGGAAGCTCGACCCGCAGCGCGGGCAGGCGACCACGGCCGCCTCGACCCGCTGGCCGCAGGCCGGGCATTCCGCGTACAGGTCGGCACCGCAGTACCGGCAGGCCGGCTGGCCGGTGGCCGGCTGCGGCTCACGGCAGTTCTGGCACAGCACGTAGTCGACGGCGGGGGCGACCGCCAGCGTCGCGCCGAGGTCGGTGGCGACGTTCCTGACCGCCAGCCTGGCCTGCTCGCTGGACAGGCCGAAGCCGAACCCTACCGCCCTGCGGACGCACGCCTCGAAGTCGGCCGCGGTCAGCTCGCCGTCCACGATGACCTTCTCCGCGACCGTGTCGCGCAGCCGGTCCTTCGCGTCCTCGATCAGGCTCGCCGCGTACCTGGCCGGGTCGCCGGCGATCAGGTGCTGCTTGACGTAGGTGAGCAGGTTGGCGACGACCGTCATCTGGTGGTCGTGCTGCCTGCGCTCGTTCTCCGCCGTCAGTTCCGCGTGCCTGGCCGAGACCTCCTGCGCGGCCGCGCCAGGCGCGATGCCGAGGAAGGTCCACAGCGTCGCCGACCGGCTCGGGTCACCGGTCAGCCTGCCGAACTCGTCGAGGTCGCCTCGGACCTGAGCGCGCACCGCGGGCGCGAGCGGTTCGGCCTGCGCGCCCTCGTCGATGACGTGCTGCCTGGCGGCCCACGCGGCGAACGCGGCGTCATCCAGGCCGCGGCTCTTGGCCAGCCGCGCGAGACTGGGCATCCTGGAGCGGGGCAGTCCCTGGTAGCGGGCGACCAGCTTCTCGGCGAGCGAGTCGAGCGCGGCGTGCCGGTCGGCGTTGGCGGCGGCCCTGGCGGCCCTGACCCGCGCCGCGCAGTCGGCCCGCCTGACCGGGTCGAGCAGCACGGACTCCAGGTCGGTTCGGTGCTTGGCGAGCTCGGCGGTGAGCGCCTTGTAGTTCGGGCTCCGCTCCTTGTTCCAGAAGCCGACCAGCGCCGTGATGCGGGCCCTGATCAGCTCGGTGTCGTCGACGTCCACGGGCAGGTCGACGATGAAGAAGGGGTCGGACAGGTCCAGCCGGGAGGCGCCGCGCAGTGCCGACAGCACACGCTGCCGGTAGCCGGTCGCGTCGAACGCGCCGACCTGCGTGCCGCTCATGGCCGTGCTCCCCGTGTTCCGCCGATCTCCGGTCTCAGGTCTTCTGCTTGAGCAAGTTGACCTTCGCGTGCTCCTCATCGCGCATGGCGCTGGACGACACGCCGACGTCGATCCGCAGCACCAGCGGCTCCGCGACCGCGGCGTGCCGTGCGGTCACCTCGATGGTCTGGTCCCGGCCCATCGCGAACGTGACCTCGACCGGCGTACCGCGCGGGAAGCCGACCGGGATGTTGTCGATCGAGCCCTCGATGATGACCTTGTTGTCGGTCGGCCTGGGCGACTCCACGCTGGTGGCCTGCTCGACCACCTGCACCTGCACCACGCGCTGGTCGTCCACGTTGGTGTAGTAGAGCTCGGTGACCGTGATCGGCAGCGAGTCGTTAGCATGCGCGAGAAAGTCGACGTACTCGCTGTCGGTCTCCCTGTCCATGACGATCACGCCGAACCCGTGGCTGGTCACGTTGCTGACCTGCGTCTGCACCAGATCGGCGACGGCGGCGCTGGCCAGCCCGTACTCGCTGGCCGTGTTCGCGACGGCGCTGTTCAGGTCGGCCGGATTCGCGTCGGCGATCGTCTGGCCCTCGGCCAGCTTGCCGCGCGCAACCAGGTCGGAGATTACGTAGTTCTCGAGTTCCTTCTTCTGGCCGTAGATCGCCGCGCCCTTGGCGACGGCCAGGTCGGGATCGGTCAGCTCGGCGGGCGGCAGGTCGGGGAACGACTCGGCGAGCCGCCGCGCCACCGCCGGCATCTTGCTCATGCCGCCGACGAGCAGCACCTTGTCGATCGAGGTGATCCCCTTCTCCTGCGCCGCGGCGAGTACCTTCTGGGTCAGCGTGATCGTCCGCTCCAGCAGCGCGCTGGTGAGTTCCTCGAAGGCCTGCCTGGTGACCGTCACGCTGGCCCGGTCGGCGCCGAAGACGACCAGGGCGTCGACAGACTCGCGCGCGGTCAGTGCCTGCTTCACGTCCTCGGCCGAGGTGATCAGGTCCTGAGCCCCGTAGGTGTCGTCGAGCGGGTCGCCCGCGGCCGGTGCCGCCTCGCCGAACTTCTGGGACAGGTACTGGGCCAGCCGGTCGTCCCAGTCCGCGCCGCCGAGCGCGTGGTCGCCGTCCGTCGCGACCACGCTGATGTTCTTCTCGGCCAGCGTGATCACCGTCGAGTCGAAGGTGCCGCCGCCCAGGTCGTAGACCAGGACCGTGTGGGCGGCCGAACCCTCCTGCGCGAACCCGTAGCTGAACGCGGCGGCCGTCGGCTCGTTGATGATGTCGACGACGTTCAGCCCGGCCAGTTCGCCGGCCAGCTTGGTCGCCTTGCGCTCCTCGTCGCCGAAGTAGGCGGGCACCGTGACGACGACGTCGCTGACCGGCTGGCCCAGCGCGCGCGCGGCGTCGTTGGCGAGGCTGCGCAGTATCTGGCTGGAGACGGCCGGCGCCGAGTACTCCTGGCCGTGGGCGGCGAAGCGCCAGTCGGCGTCGCCCATGTGCCGCTTGACCAGCGAGGCGACGTCGTCGGGCCGGATCCTGGCCTGCCGCTTGGCCTGGACGCCCACGACGACGTCGGTCGGCGAGTCGAACAGCACCACCGACGGCGTGGTCGACTGGGAGTCCGCGTTGATGAGCACCACCGGGCGGCCGTACTCGTCGACGTGCGCGATGCACGAGTACGTCGTCCCCAGGTCGATGCCGAAGACCTTGTTAGCCACGGGAAACCTCCATGCTTGGACGCATCATGCCGACCATGGTCAGCCCGACAGCCGGTGCACTTCGACCTCGGCGACGCGGACAACCGAGCCGTCGGCGCGGACGAACCCGGCCTTGATGGTGCTCGCGACCGTGCCGTCCGCGGCCGGGTCGGCGGTCGGTTTGCGCCGTGTGCCGGTATGGCGAGACGCGTCGAACCGCTCGCCGGCGGACGGCGTGAACGGCTTCACGGCGCAGGTCAGCTCCATGACCTGGAGCAGTTGCGTGTGCAGCATGCCGACCGGGCTGGCTGGGTCGTCCAGCGCCCCGAGGCTGACCATCTGGTCGCGCAGTTTGATCATGCCGGTGACGACCGGGTTCAGCGCGGCCGCGACCTCGCCCGAGCGCAGCCTGGTGACGTCGTCGTGCAGCCGGGCGATCAGGTCGGTGTCGCGCGACCGCAGCCTCGCCAGTTCCGCCGCCGCGGCGGCGACATCGTCGACCCGGCTGCCGATCGCGGTCAGCGCGGTCAGCGCACGGAGCAGGTCGGCGGCGGGAACGGTGTCTGGCTGGGCTGTTGGGGGCTGGGCGGGCGGGGTTTCTGGTGCGGGCATCTCGGCGCCGGCCGTTCGCGGGGCGGGATCGGCTTTGGCGGCGGGGCCGGCTGGCGATCCGGGGGCGCTCAGCGCCGGACCTTCGGGGTGCCCGCCGCGCGGTTCGCTGCCGGGAGCCGCCGGGTCTGATGTTGCCGCGCTGACAGACTCCTGGCCGGGGGGCGCCTTGTCGGCCGGGGGCCGGTCCGCGACTTGATCGCCGGGCACCGGCTCGCCCGGCTCGCCGGGAGGCTCGCCCGGCTCGCCGGGAGGCGGCTCGCCGTCGTCCGGCGCGGCGTCCGGCCCGCTGTCGGCGGG